>PKSW01000336.1 GCA_002869465.1 Marinilabiliales bacterium | reverse complement strand
TGCAGGGGCAGATATATGCACAGGAAGAAACCGGAAGCCCGGATTATTATAAAAATCCCAGGTTAACAACCAGCGAAAAACAAAGAATCAGGAAAGTACTTGAGGATTATTTTAAGAAAGAAAAGCCTTATCTGAATAGCGAATTGACCATAACCAATCTGTCCGGGCAATTAAATTTGTCAAGGCACACACTAACTGAACTGCTAAATACAGAAATCGGGAAAAATTTCTACCAGTTTGTAAATGAATACCGGGTTCAGGAGGTGAAATTAAAACTGGCCAACCCGGCATTCGCTCATTTTTCTATTGACGCAATTGGTTTTGAATGCGGTTTCAATAGCAAATCATCATTCTACGCAGTATTCAAAAATACAACCGGAATGACGCCCAGCCAGTATAAGTCGTCGCTCAAAACATAAATCCATCCAATGCCCTGTGCATTTATCGGACTACATTTTATAGTCCGCCCTGCGCACGCTGCACTCATTTAGCCCAACCGCCACATAAATTTGTGTAAGCAACTATCGAAATCTTTTATTATGACATTCAGGATTATTTTACTTGCCGCATTCTTCAGTGCGTTTATCGGAAATATGCACGCCCAAAGTTTGTTCGAAAATGCCAGTGAAGCTACAGATTCAAATAAATTAGCTATCGACTTTAACGGATATGGACGTGGTTCGGCATACGGTGGTAGTGAGAATTACAATTACAGTTCCGTATTTGCCGAATTTGGTATTCAGGGAACGCTGTCTAAGAAAAAAGCGTTTCTTTTTACAGATTTACGATTCAGGGCCGGAACCCAATTTGACAGCCTGTATGCCAGGTTTCAATTAAAAGAAACGTATGTCGGCTACCAGTCTGATAAGATCGACATTTATTTTGGTGCTAAAATTGTTTCGTGGGGCCGGATGGACGGCTTTAATCCAACTGATAATATTACACCCTACGATTATTTCTTTCTATCTGCCGATCCTGATGACCAGAAACTTCCCAATATGTTGTTGCAGACCAAATGGTATATCACTCCCAAAATAGATTTTGAACTCGTACTTATTCCCATTTACCGTCCTTCCATTTACAGGTACGACTTGTTTGACCTGGGTGAATACACCAGCTTTACCAACCCGACAATTCCAGAAATAACTTTTAATAATGGTTCTGTTGGCACCAGGTTTAATTTCAACCTGAGAAAAGCCGGATTTTCTATCTCATATTTTCATGGATTCGACCCATATTACGGATTTAATTTATATAATATTAGCTGGGAAGGTTTTGTACCTTCCATTGAATTGACTTCGCAACCCTACAAAAAGAGCACTGTTGGCGCTGATTTTTCGGTTCCACTGTCTTCATGGATTATCAGGGGTGAAGTTGCCTATAATATGACGTATGACTATGCGGAAAATATGTATATCCCCAATCCCTGTATCGAATATGTAACCGGAGTAGAGCATCAATTCTGGGGGATAACGACCATACTTCAATACATCGGACAGTACACTCTTGACTTTACCCCCTTGAATGAGCAGCCTGGCCAAGGTAATCCTAACGAAATGATCATAGCAGAACTAACCGAGTTCAATAGAAAGATTTTTAACCAACAGCAGGAAACCAATCACGCGCTCTCACTATCTCTCACAAGGTCTTTTGCATATGAAAAAATAAATATTGAGGCAATGGGTTACTACAATATCACATCAGAAGAATGGTTTATTCGGCCCAAATTAAGCTGGGACATAACTGATCACCTGGAAACAAGTATTGGTGGTTTTTATTCAACCGGACCGGACGGTAGCATTTTCAGCTATGCTTCAAAAGTATTAAACGGGGCTTTTGTAGAATTAAGAGTTAGCTTTTAGACCATGAAAATGAATTACGAAAATTTTATCATCAGATACCGCTGGTGGCTTATCATTACACCTTTTATCATCACCCTGCTGGCTGCTATCCCCCTGTTAAATACCAGGATCAATCCTGATCTTGAGAAATACCTGCCTGATGACACACCCGCGATGCTTTCAAAAGCAAAGATCGATTCGCTTTTTGGCAATTCCGATCCGGTGATCATCATATTTGAAACAGATGACGTACTCAATCCCAACACCCTGAACAGGATAAAATCCATCAGCAAATCATTGAACAGGACAAAAGAATTTGAACAGGTGATCTCCCTTTTCGACACCAAAAATATCAAAAGTGAATATGGGGCGATGATCGTTGATCCGGTGGTAAAAAGAATCCCAAAAACCAGTGAGAAGCGCGAAGAACTGAGGGAAGAAATCAAACACAATGAATTGGCTTACAAACTGGTCGTTTCAGAAGATTTCACCAAAACGGTCCTGATATTAAAAGTAGCCCCCGGAATCAGCGATAATGAGATCATTGAACTGGTGGACCAGGCATTGGATGAATTCCCTGGCGATGAAACCGTTTATAAAGGTGGTACGCCCTATCTAAGGGTACAGGTGAATAATGATATCTCCAAAGATATGTTGATCCTCATGCCATTGGGCCTGCTGATCATGATCTTGTTTTTGATTCTGTCGTTTCGTGAAATCAGGGGTGTAATTCTGCCATTTCTTGTCGTTTCCATGTCCATTGTTATTTCACTGGGTTTCTTTCCGCTTATGGGATGGGAATTAAGCATTATCACGATCCTGGCGCCCATAATGATGATCGCGATTGCCAATAATTACGGTGTTCATTTCATTGCACGTTACCAGGAATTGAATGCAGGGCATCCTGAATGGTCGATGAAGGATATCACGCGGGAAGTTTTACTGAAGTTGAAAAAACCCGTTATTATTACAGGGCTTACTACCATTGCCGGTATCATGGGATTGATCGTTCATATACTGCTTCCGGCGCAGCAATTGGGTGTGGCGGCATCGCTGGGTATCGCTTTTGCCCTGATTCTAAGCGTCACTTTCATTCCGGCCATGATGGCGATACAGAAAAAAGGGAAAGTTCTAAAATCACTCACCCATGCAAAATCAAGCCCTATCGATCGCATTCTTTCTTATTTCGCTAACATATCCACAACCAGGCCTATCATAGTTTTATTTGTATTCGGCAGTTTTCTGCTATTTTCAGGAGCCGGGATCGCCTTTTTACATGTCGATTCCAATTCTGAGAATTTCCTGCCTCCCTCCCATCCATTCAGACAGGCTACGGCCATCACCAACGAGGATTTTGGGGGAACCAAATACCTGACCGTGTTGTTTGAAGGTGATATGAAAGACCCGGAATTGTTAAAAAGAATGGATCATTACGAATCAGTGCTTGAAAGCAACCCGATGATCGGAAGCGTTACTTCCATAGCCTCCATGATCAAGATTATGAGCCGGTCGTTAAACGAAGAAGGAGAGCCATTTTACGATAAAATACCTGGCTCACGAGATGCCATTGCCCAATACCTTGAATTGTATGCCATGAGTGGTGACCCTGAAGATTTTGAAGGTCTTGTAAACTTTGATTATACGCAGGCACTAATGATCGTCCAGTTCAGGGCCGATACGAAAAATGCATTGGATGATATTATTGAAGAAGTTGATTTACTGACCAAAGATGATCCCAACAGAAGCCTGATAGGTGGCTACTGCCTGGTTGACAAGGAACTTTCGGAAGCCGTTGTGAATGGGCAGTACAATTCCCTGATCTTTGCCATCGGCATTATCGCCTTTTTACTCATCCTTATTTTTAAATCATTCAATTCCGGCTGGCTGGGTAGTTTACCCCTTGTATATACCGTTATCGCTCTTTTCGGAACCATGGGCTGGATAGGTATTAAACTGGATATAGCCACAGCCATGCTATCATCCATTGCCATCGGTATTGGTGTGGATTATACCATTCACTTTTTCTGGCGGTATAAACAGGAACTTGAATTAGGAAAATCATACCCCGAAGCCATCACAACTACGCTCAGGACCACGGGCAGAGGCATTGCCATCAACGCATTTTCGGTTATCATGGGATTCGTCATTCTATTCGTATCCTCATTTCTTACCATCAAATATTTTGCATTTCTCATCATTTTCTCTGTATTGCTGTGCTTGCTCTGTGCGCTTATTTTAATCCCATCGCTGTGTATGCTGATCAAACCCAAATTTTTAGAAACAAATCACCTTAAAAAATAAAACAATGAAATCAACCACTTTATTCATACTAATTTTCACCATGTGCCACATCCCCGTTCTCTATTCGCAGGACGCTAAAGAGATCAGTGAAAAATCGCTGGAACTGACAAGAGTAGATGCCATGGAAATGATTTCCACGCTGACCATCATGGATGCCAAAGGAAATGAAAGGGTACGGCAGACTACCACTGCTTCCAAAAAATTTGGCGAGACCACCAAAATCATCACCAAGTTTATTTCACCAGCCGATGTGAAAGGCACCGGATTGTTGGTTTACGATCATAAAAATCAGGACGATGACATGTGGATTTACCTGCCGGCTTTAAGAAAAACACGTAGAATTGTGAGCAGCGAAAAAGGGAAAAGTTTTATGGGTTCCGAATTTTCAAACGCCGATATGAGTGCCCCCAAACTGGATGATTATAATTATAAAATATTGGGAGAAACAATCTATGAAGATAAAAATTGCTGGCAAATAGAAGCCACCTCAGTTAATGATCAGGTGGCTGACGACCTGGGTTTCTCAAAAAAAGTATCATATGTGGATAAAGCAGGCTACTTTACGTACAAAAACATTTTTTATGATTTTGACGATGAAATATTTAAGGAAATTTTATTGCGCGATTACGAAGAAATTGATGATGGAAAATACATGGTTAGACAAATGGAGGCCATTAATTTGCAAAACGACAGGAAGTCGGTAATGACCATCGACAAGCTTCAGAAAGGATCCGACTTAACTGAAAACAGCTTTACACCAGCCGCACTCGAAAAGTAAAATTGATTATTTTTGCGGCTTCATGAAAAACATATTCTTTAGCATACTTTTTACTTTCATTTCACTGGTGGCTTTATCCCAAAGCCTGACCATTGAATTTGAGAACATCAGAAATGACCAGGGATTTTTAATCGTTACCGTGTATCCTTCGGAAGATATTTGGCTGGATGATATTGAAGAACTGGAGCACGTTTTTCCCAAAGAACATATCGTAGATGGTAAAATGTCAGTAACAATAGATGAAATGAAATCCGGCATATATGGTGTTGCCATGATGGATGATGAAGATGGGGATGGAGAAATGAAATACAATTTTATTGGCATGCCGAGGGAAGGATACGGCTTTTCAAGAAACTACAAAGTAAGATTATCAAAACCTGATTTTGACGATTGTGTGCTGGAGTTTAAAAATGACACCACCATTAAGATCCACATACAATATATGTAATGCTGCTTTTGATATAATTCAAAAAAAGCAGCTTTTAAACCATCCTTTCAAACACCTGGGCAGTTCGGTTGGTATTGTATATACTGAGTTTATTGCCGCTTCCATCATTTTTACTGATGTAAGTAGTGTTTGGATCAATTCGGCCATGTCCGCCGAACGCCAGGTCATCAGAATTTAAAATGAGACGGTATGCTCCTGATCTCGGCACCGGGAATTTATAACCAGGGATTGAATTCGACGGATGGAAGTTAAATACAAAGATCAGGTGATTCCGCTCAAAAGCGATGGTCTTATTGGCCTCATCCATGT
>PKSW01000165.1 GCA_002869465.1 Marinilabiliales bacterium | reverse complement strand
ATCCAATACGGTCAGGTGATCGACAAATGCGGCGCCATTGGGTTTCATCTTCAGTGCCAGTGCATAGGGATCAGGGTTGGTATTCTGGTATTCCTGTGCGGTAGGATCGAGGCGGGCATTTTCCATAGCGTTGGCAAACCAACGCGCCATCCCTTTTCGTGCCCTGTCGAAACCATACTTCTCATAATACGCACCGGCACGGTCACTGAATTGTCCAGGGAAGAAATAGGCATGTCCCTGTTTTCTTTTCTGATACCAACCAGCACCTGCCAGGATATCGGCACCATAAATGGCTTTTACGGTATTTTGCACTTCCACACCCAGTGTCAATACCACATCAGCAGTTTCAGCCAGAACAGAACGCAAGCCATACATCAGGGCAAGCCCACCTGATCCGCAGGCGCCTTCCACGCTTATGGCAGGTTTCCATTGTAATTTTTCATCTATCATCGGGATAAATCCCGGCAGGTTGGCCTGTTTGTTAAAACGGGCAGCCATAAAATTACCAAGAACAGATTCGTCCACATTTTCGGGGCCTCCGATTTGATCCAGCACGCCTTTTCCTGCCTCGCTGATATAATGTTCAATGCCAGGGCGGGGTTTCTTCGGGTGAAATTCTTTGCGGCCGGTTCCCATAGAAATGGTATTGTATCCGGCGGTCATATATACTTTTCGTCTTAATTTTTGCATGATTTCAAATTTTTTAGTCAAAGAAGTTATTTACCGGTCCATAGGCATGATAGAAACCTGTGAGCATCACCGTGTTTACATGGTCAATTTTTTCGGCTACCAGGTCTTTCACCAATTTTTCACCGATTTCTTTTGATCGTTTTCCGTATTTAACGGCGAGGATGGCTCCCAATTCATCACTGGCTTTCAGGTCGTTGAAAAACTGCAGCAACAGGTCATCTTTTTGCTTATTTCTTAACAGGTCTTTCCAGGCCACTTTCGAGGTGGGCATACTTCCCATCATTTCTTCGCATTCGCTCTGAAATGTTTCCACTTCCACATAATGCTGTTTATGCACATCCCATACAGCGACAATTTTGCCCCCTTTATATTTCAGGAAGCCGTCTTTCTGCGCACCGCTTGAATATTGCCCGCCTTTTACACCCTGTTCCATCATTTTGTCCAGCAGTTCATGATGTAAATCTTCATCTGCATTAAACGGGTTCATCACATTCAATATGAATTGCACCACATCAATACCCACGTAATCAATTAACTGGAAGATGCCCATCGGCCGCACCAGGTAATCCTGGGTTACTTTGTTGATGATATAGATGGCTTTGTAAAGCGGTATATTTTTATTGGCAGCCAGTGCTTCGGCTTCTTTCATGCCGTGCAAAGCATCGCGCATAAAATGGCCGTTTCCGATAAAACCGGCATGGTCGTTTGAAGGCACGATGATCTTTTTCAGCTTGCCTGCATATTCATGCGCGAATTCGATGGCTTCTTCCGAAGTTTTTTCCGTGGTGATCAGCTCAACAAGTCGTTGCACAGCCGGTGGATTGTAAAAGTTAAATCCAAGGATACGGCCATCTAACCCGGCTTCAGATTCAATGAGGTTGATAGGCACCGATGAAGTATTAGTGAAATACCAGGGTTTATTCGAATTGTTTTGATCGATACCGGAAAGCAATTTAACTTTCAAAGCACGGTTTTCACTTACTGCTTCAAAAATCAAAGTTGATTTGTGAGCAGCTTCCATTGATGTAACCGGCCTTACGATATTCAGCACATCGAAAATGTATTCATCAATGATGTCGTAATTTTCCACCAGGTCGTCACGATCAGCGTATGCTTTTCGGAGCCAGACAGTTTTTTTCTCGGCCACTTTGCGCACCTGCTCCCGCATATATTTCATCAGTCCTGATAAACCTGCCGGATCAATATCAATGGCATTTAAAACAAAGGATTTATCCTTGTTTTCGGGTTTCAGGCTGAGGTCGGCCATCTCGACAGCCGTGAGTAGCAGTATACCACTACCCATCTTACCAGCAGCTCCCAGCACCGAAACGTTTTGTAATCTTTCTTCGTAGGTCATTATGTAAGTTTAAAGTTTATTATTGTCTTAAGTTTAAAGTTCACTTTTACCAATTTGGTTTTCTCTTTTCTAAGAAGGCTTTCATACCTTCTTTTCCCTCCCTGCCTTCGCCAAACAGGGAGCCAAATTCCCGGGCTTCCAGTTCCTCCCCTTGTTTTAGACTCATTTCAAGCCCCTGCCTTACAACATGCTTTACTTTTTTTACGGCCGAAGGTCCTTTGGCTGCAATGGTTTTGGCAATTTTCATTACTTCTTCCATCAGTGCTTCCGGCTCCACCACTTTCTGTACAAGTCCTATCCGGAGTGCATCGTCAGCACCAATCATTTCTGCTGACATCAACAGGTACAATGCATCACCCAGGCCAACCAATCTCGACAGGCGTTGTGTGCCTGCATAACCCGGAATCAGTCCGAGGTTCACCTCAGGCTGTCCGAATTTGGCCTTGGTACTTGCAATCCTGAAATCGCAGCCCATGGCCAATTCAAGTCCGCCACCCAACGCAAAACCATTGATGGCTGCGATCACCGGAATGTACAATTCCCCAAAACTGCTGAAGGTATGCTGTCCCAATTTTGAAAAAGTACTGCCTTCCTGTTGCGTTTTGTCAACCATTTCAGCAATGTCGGCCCCGGCAACAAATGCTTTTCCATCACCGGTGATGATGATGGCTTTTACCGAAGTGTTATTTTTTACAGACGAAACAAAATCATCCATTTCGTTAAAAAACCTCGTGTTTAGTGCATTCAGCGCTTCGGGCCTGCTGATGGTAACAACGGCAATCCCTTCAATAACTTCTGTTTTAAGAATTTTATAATCCATTTTATCAACTTCTTTATAAGGATACCAAATTTAATAAAATATGCCTGAAAGCGAAGCAAATTTCTTTGGATTTTCTCCTTATAAGGACTTGCAACAATGTTTTAATATATATTTAACAAAATACCGCAAAATATTGTCCTATTTTTGCGGAGGAAATGAAAATTAGTGTGAAGAATATAATTAATCTGATAACAGGATTTATATTATTGCTGTCAGTTTTATGGGCAACAACAGGAATTACTGTTTATTCACATTACTGTTCTGAATCTAAAGGTGTCAATAAAAGTCTTTTTGTTGAAGATGCAAAATGTGAGCACCACGAAAAAGATCTTGCAATGAAATCTTGTTGCGAAGATAAGAATTCATGTCAAACTGAAAATACGGACTCGGATTGTTGTGCAACGCAAAAACAAGTCTTTAAACTTGCATCAATTTATACGATACCGGGAGAAGAGCAGCATGTTAAAATTATTGATTTTAAGCTATTTGAATATAAAGAAATACAAGTTGAGGAAAATGTAGTTCTTGTTGAGAATTATAAAACACTGAAAGAGTTACCGCCCGGTAATTATGGGAAAAAGCTTGTATTAGCCATGCAACAGCAAAAAATTGCTCCTGCCCACATAATTTAACTCCTTTACAGCTTATCCAAGCTGAATACCAACATTTTCTATTAGAGTTAAATTATAGTAACATGAAAAGATATATATTATTAACCTGCCTGTTTTTATGGCAGTTTACACAGATATACGCCCAACAAGTGAAAGGTGGTGTATTTGAAATGATCGGTGGAGAAAGCAATCCGCTGATAGGTGCCAATGTAGTTCAGTTAAATACGTTGAACGGCACCACGACTGACGCTGAAGGACATTTTAACCTGAACCTGGAAAGAAAAGCACCTAAAAAATTGGTGGTGAGTTATGTGAGTTATCAAAGCGACACCATTAATTTGAATGAAACTGGTTTCGGACATGTGCATGTAACCTTAGATAACCTGAAAAACCTGGATGAGGTTGAAGTTGTTTCGCGGAAATCGGGCAGCCACATATCCAGAAGCGAAACCAGGGGAATTACTAGTATTAATGAAGGCGAATTGCAGAAAGCCGCTTGCTGTAATCTTTCTGAGAGTTTTGAAAACAGTGCTTCGGTAGATGTAAGTTATGCTGATGCAGTAACCGGTGCCAAGCAAATCCAATTGTTGGGATTGGCAGGTTTATACACACAGATGCTCACAGAAAATATTCCAAATTTGCGGGGTTTGGCCATCCCTTACCGGCTGGGTTATGTGCCTGGAAGTTGGATGGAATCGATCCAGGTTTCAAAAGGGACCTCATCTGTCATTAATGGATATGAAGCCATGGCGGGTCAGATCAATATTGAATATAAGAAACCGGATGAGGGAGAGAAGTTCTTTCTAAACCTTTATGGTAACCAAATGGGCAAGATAGAAGGTAACCTGAATACCCGTTTCGAGTTGAACGAAAAATGGAGCACAATGATCCTCGCTCATGCTGAATACAATGGAACCAAACACGATGATAATGATGATTCATTCATGGATGATCCACTGATTGAACAGGTGAATCTCTTAAACCGCTGGAAATACAAAGGTGACAATCTGCGGCTGCAGTTTGGGATTCAATACCTGACAGAAAACCGCCAGGGAGGGCAAATGAATTTTGATCCCGGGGAGCCGCATGACACCGAAAATGGATATGGAATAGGGGTGGAGACGGATCGCTATCTGGGCTTCTTTAAAATGGGTTACATTTTAAAGAACAGGGACAAGTCGAGTATTGGATTTCAAAACCAGGTGGTGTATCATGATGTTACATCCTTTTATGGACTGAATGATTATAATGCCGACCAGTTTTCGTATTACGGGAACCTGATGTTTCAATCCTATATCAATGATACGCGTCATCAATATACGACCGGCATTAGCTTTTCACTTGATAATTACAATCAGCAGTTGAATGATACCAGCTGGATTAGGAATGAACAGGTGGCGGGCGGTTTTTTTCAGTATACCTATTCAAATTTCAAAAACCTGAATATTATTGCTGGTTTGCGATTAGATCATAACAATCTGTACGGCTGGTTATTTACGCCCCGTTTACATGCGAAATACAATATAAACGAACATAACGTACTGAGGTTGAGTTTTGGAAGGGGATACAGAACGGCCAATGTGATTGCAGAGAACACCTCGATACTGGCCACATCTAAACAAATTCAGTTTCTAGAGAACCTGGAAATTGAATCATCGTGGAATTTTGGATTGACATATACCGCTTACATTGATATTGGAAGCAGGGAGTTAACCCTCACAACTGATTATTTCTATACGAAGTTTAATAACCAGGTAATTCTTGACAGGGAGGAAGATCCGTTCATCGTATATATTTATAATCTGGATGGGCCATCGTATTCGAACAGTATTCAGGTGGAAACGCAATATGAACCGATCAACAGGTTCGAGTTGAAACTGGCCTTTCGTTACAATGATGTGAAGACAACAATTGGTGACGAACTGCAAGAAAAACCATTTGTAAGTAAGTATATCGGGCTGCTGTCAGCTTCGTATCAAACCAATTTAAAAAAGTGGCAATTTGATATGAACCTGCAACTCAACGGCGATCAGCGATTGCCATATACAGGTTTTAATCCTGAAATTTATCAAAGCCCGGAGCGCTCGCCGGTTTATGCCATACTGAATACTCAGGTAACCAAATATTTCAAGAGATGGGATGTATATATCGGGGGTGAAAATTTGACCAGCTACAAACAGAACAATCCGATTATTCAGCCTCATGAGCCTTTTGGTGAATATTTCGACTCTTCCATGGTTTGGGGGCCGGT
>PKSW01000390.1 GCA_002869465.1 Marinilabiliales bacterium | reverse complement strand
TTGATGGAGCGGGAGTAACCATCGGGGTGATATCCAACAGTTTTGACACCAAACCTTCCGATGTGAACGGGGCCAATTATGATGTGTTGAACTTTGAGTTGCCTGGCGTTGGTATTCCATCAGATGGTGACGATCCAATACCGAATCCTTATAACAACACTGATGTTAACGTCCTTAAAGAATATCCATATGGCCAGGCATCTGATGAAGGCAGGGCGATGATGCAGATCGTTCATGATGTAGCCCCGGGTGCCAACCTGTATTTCAGGACCGGTGTTTTAGGGGCAGCTGATATGGCGGCCGGGATTCATGAACTGGCAGCATATTGTGATATTATTGTGGATGATGTTACTTATATTACAGAGCCCTTCTTTGAAAATGGGGTGGTAGCAGATGCTGTCAATAGCGTTGTAACCGATCAAAATGTGAAATATTTCACCTCTGCCGGGAATTTCGGGGGTAGAAGTTACACGGCTGAATTCAATGAGTCAACACACTCTTTCGAGGATTTCCAGGGATACCTGCACGACTTTAACCCGGAGCCGGGGCAAGAAGATGTATACCAGCATATTTCGGCCAGTGTCCCTGATAATGCCAATCTACCCATATATTACACCATTGTATTGCAGTGGGATGATGGGGTATCATCTTTCGAAGCCACGCAGACCGACCTGGATATTTATCTTGTGAATGATGCAGGATTAAAGCTGATAGGTTGCAATAAGGATAACAGAGGAGGAAAAGCCATCGAGGTATTGCCTTTTGCCATCACCAAGGATTTGAATGCCAATATCGTCATTGCAAAGACATTCGGTAATTCGGCAGATGTTACCTTTAAATACATTGTTTTTAAAGGACTATTGGAAAATGTGGAATTAAATAGTGATGATAATTCCACTATTATTGGCCACGCCAACACAGCTGGTGCCATG
Organism: Marinilabiliales bacterium; assembly: GCA_002869465.1. Classification (GTDB taxonomy): domain Bacteria; phylum Bacteroidota; class Bacteroidia; order Bacteroidales; family F082; genus UBA4459. Next base: position 4,844 of record PKSW01000390.1, on the reverse strand, counting down.
ACGGTAGGAGCCATTCGTTATGATAAGACCCCGGCTTATGAGAATGATCTGCCAATGGAGATTATGTCCTTTTCGTCAGTTGGATCGCCATGGACAGGCGAAATTAACAAACCCGATTTTACTGCCCCTAATGGTGTGAATACAACCGTCGACCTGGGTAACGGAGATTGGGATGGTGATGAAGACGAATTACCAAATTTCTTTGGTACTTCTGCTGCAGCACCCCACGCTGCTGCAGTGGCTGCCTTATTGCTGGATGCTTATAAATCGTATTACTATATTGAAAACGAACCATTTGTGGAACTGACCACCAATGAGGTTAGATCTAAATTGAGCGAGACGGCGATCACTGAAGAAGGCTATGATGAGCCTTATGTGTACGGAAACGGTTTTATCCAGGCAGACAGGGCACTTATGCTGCTTGGAAATCCGGCACCTGTGTTGTATGAACTGGATTGGCCGGATAAAAGTACCGTTCCGGGAAGAGATTATGTAAATATTATCATTACCGGTGATTACTTCACAGAGGAGACTGTTTTGTATTTTAATGGTCCGGAAGTGGCTATTTACGAGTTTGTAGACGAAAATACGCTTACAGCTACCATACCGCCTTTTACTGACTTGTATCCACCCATCACCGCAGAAAATCCACCCAGGACATATCTCGGAAAAGATGGGGGTATGTCCAATGCCATATACTTTACAGACAAACCTATTATTTTGGGAACATATGCAGGCGCAACAAAGAAATATGGACAGGATATGCCTGGCGGTGCTTCTCTAACATATTCTGTTTATGCCATGGGAGAAGAGCCGCAGGAACTGGAAGCTGTAATTAATTCGACTACTTTTCCTGATGAGGATATTCCTGATATTCCTGGTATTCTTTCAGAAATCTATGATACAGAGTTGTTGAACAATGCCGATGCGTTGGCCAATGCAGGTATTTATCCGTATTACATTCATCCAAGCGACTGGCTCAATCCCCAATGTGTCGAATGCAATGACCCTGACGATATGAATGTATATGAAGAGTTTCTGCTTGAACATTTCAGTTTCAGGTTTGACCTGGGAGATTTGAAAATCATAAAACTGGATATGACGGTGGCAGTGGATGACCCGGAAGTGGACCCGAACTATGGAGATCCCATCGACATCTCAGTTACTTTTGAGTATAATACCGAAGGGATTTCAGCTGAAAATAACGCGATAATACAGACAGAACTGCAGGACGCTTATGAAGGCGACGTGCTTACAGACTTCATAGCGCTGGTTGATGAATTTACATACGCACTGGATGCAACCGGGACACCAATCCCCAACAGCTATTTTATCTCCGAAGATGCATACAATGCAATGGTGAGTGCCCAGCAAGCGCTGGCCATGGTGAATGGTAAAGCGCTGGCTATGGTGAACCACGCAAATGAAGATATATTGAATGGAATGGCGATTGCAATGGTAAACAGAACGCAAGCGCTGGCCATGGTGAATGGCAAAGCCCTGGCCATGGTGAATTTAGAAACACTTTTAAACGGGCAGGCGTTGGCCATGGTAAATACAAATCCTGACGTTGAGCCCGGAGAAGGAGAAATAAATGGGCTGGCGTTGGCCATGGTTAATAAACAGGCACTTGCAATGGTGAATGCAGAATGGACAGATGCTGCCTGGGATGAATATGTCGAAAATCATCAAGCTTTAGCCATGGTGAACAAAGAGGCGCTTGTCAACGGAAAAGCATTAGCTATGGTGAACCAGGGTGGCGGATTAGTAAATGGACAGGCGTTGGCCATGGTGAACAGTTACACCTTCAGTGAGCTTGACAATAATAACAAATTGGCCAACCTGATCCTTACAGTGGATGATATCAGTGTTTTAATGGGCGAAGACCCAATAGATCCAGACCATCCTCTTTCTATCGAATTAATCTCTGTTAATACGATCTCTGGCATCACTGCCACCAACGAAGGTGAACCTCATCAGGTGGCTCCCGGGGCTTTTATTGCCAGCAACTTCAATGTAAGCTATGAATTAGGGGAGCTGAACATCAACAAGGCCGACCTGACCGTACTGGCAGACAACCAGGTAATCAATGAAGGGCAACCTGCACCGGTTTACACATTTACCGAGGATAATTTTTATGGCCTGGTGTATGAAGAAACAGTAGCAGATGTTTTTGGGTCAAATCCTCCTCCCTATGATATACTGAGTACAATTGATAGTGCGCCTTATAGCACGGAAAGCCCACCCGGTGATTACGAGCTGACATTTGGCGAAGTTGAGAATTATAACATATTGAGTGACATTCACCTCTTCGTCAATCCTGATGGGCCAGGAACGAAAGCTATCGTCCCCAAACTGGATTGTGTGATGGATAATGGGGACGGATTTACTGCCTACTTCATGTATGAAAATAAAAATGATGAAACCGTATGGGTGCTTATAAGCGAGGATGAGGATAACATTGTTACAGGTGGAGGCGATCCTGACTTATCACAGCAACCTATCGAGTTTGTTCCGGGTGGTGGATATTGGGCAGCCGATTTTGACGGCAGCCAGATGGTATGGACTGTCGCAAGCCAGAATCATGGGCATAAGACTGCCAAAGCACAGGAAGCCAGTTCCGACTCAAGACATTGCGAAACCAGCAGGTCAGTTGAATCAGGGTTCGAGGAAGGATCTGAACCAGAAACCATCTTGATTTATCCGAATCCGGTAATTGACAAATTAATCATTGAAACTCAGGAGTCCGAAATTATTAAAGGAGTAGAATTGTTTAATATATATGGCACAGCTGCAGTTGTTATTGATCAGGGAGCTAATGGCAACCTATTGGAGATAGATATGTCGGGTATGGCAACGGGTATGTACATACTCAATATAACCATGAATACTTCATTAAAAACGTTCAAAATAATTAAGAGGTAATTCTGAGATCTAGTATATGATAGATGAAGTCGAGCAGAAAATAGTAAATCTACAATTTTTGTTATTTTTAGAATAACCATTTTTAAGCTACCATCATCGATGAAAAACATAACAAAAATTGTAGTTTTATTATTCTATTCAATAGTAATTTTTCATTTCGAAATCCGCTCACAAGACAGAACCATTGACAGTCTTTTGACAGAATTATTAGTAGCTAAAGACGACACGAATAAAGTCAATTTACTTATCGAATTAAGCAAACTGAATGCATATTCATCACCAGATGATGCTATTTCCTATGGAATGGAAGCAAAGACACTTTCGGAAAGCTTACAATTTAAAAATGGCCTTGCCCTTTCTCTAAAATATATTGGAATGGCTTATTATTTTCAGGCAAAATACCTGGAAACTATCCAATATTGGCAGGAGTCACTAACTGTATATGAGTCAGTGGGAAATACCAAAGGGGTTGCCAACACATTAAGTAATATTGGTGCAATCTATTTTAACCAGGGCGATGACACCAAAGCCATTGAGATTTACTTGAAAGCATTGAAAGTAGCTGACGAAATTGGAGATTCTTTGAGAATTGCTACTGTTCTGAATAATATTGGAGGAGTATATTTTAACAAAGATGCAACGCGTAATAAATCCATCCATTATTATTTACGAGCATATGAAATTTGTCAGGTGATAGGAGACCAATATGGCATTGGAACATCTGCTGTAAATTTAGGCGGATATTATATCTACAAAGAAAACACTGATTCTGCATTGTATTATTTCAATATCTCGCTCGATATATTGAAGAAGACAGCTACAGGTAACGTTTCTTATGTTCTGAACAACATTGGAGAAGCATATGTTTTGAAAGAAGATTACTTGCAAGCTGAAAATTACCAGAAGCAAGCTCTTGAACTAGCTGAGGCCAACAACAGTGCCCTGGATATGACACTTGCGTTGATTGCATTAGGAAACACAAAAAATGCAATTGGAGATTATAAAAAAGCCATAGAATACTACAGCCAGGCGGAAGAACTAGCCAGAGAAATTGGAGTGAATTATCAATTAGAAACAGCATTCAAAGCTTTAGCAGCTACTTATGCTAACATTTCCGATTACAAGATGGCGTACCAATATCAAAAATTGTTTTCAGAAATAAAAGATACCCTGTACAATGCCGAAAACGACAAAAAAATTCAGAGGCTACAGTTTAATTATGATCTGGAAAAGAAACAGCGTGAAGTAGATAACCTTGCGAAAGACAAAGAATTGAAAGAGCTTGAAATAAAAAGGCAAAAGGCTGTAAAGAATGTTTTTTTACTGGGGCTTGTATTTATCTTGATCGTTGCCTTTATTTTGTATCGAAATATGCGGGCGAAGATTAAAATAAATCGCATTCTAGACAGGCAGAAGGTCGAGATAGAAAATCTCCTTTTAAATATCTTACCCGCAAAGGTGGCAAATGAATTGCAGCTAAACGGTAAAGCCACACCAAAAAATTATAAAAGTGTATCTGTGTTGTTTACTGATTTTAAGGGATTTACTAAAATAGCCGAAGGCCTTTCTCCGGAAGATCTTGTTAAAGAATTAAATATATTTTTCCACGCGTTTGATAACATAGTAGAAAAATACCAACTTGAAAAGATCAAAACAATTGGTGATGCCTATATGTGTGCCGGGGGGATACCTTCAGAAACAGATGATCATCCCCTCAAAGTTGTAAAAGCCGGTTTAGACATGCAGGTTTTTATGAATGAATTTAATGAAAGTCGAAAATCAAATGGAAAACAACAATGGGGCCTTAGGTTAGGAATACACACTGGACCGGTGGTTGCCGGTGTAGTAGGAAAGAAAAAGTATGCCTACGACATTTGGGGTAATACGGTGAACATTGCTTCGCGAATGGAGTAGAATGG
>PKSW01000214.1 GCA_002869465.1 Marinilabiliales bacterium | reverse complement strand
GAATCAGGCTCACTGGCGAAAAGTATTCGACCCGGATTACATCTTTTTTTAAGAAACGGGAATAAAAATAGAAAGCATCATGATTCGGCTGACCGGGTTGTTCATTTCAATGGCGAAGCGTTTGATTTGAATATTCAACAGCTTTCTTTTAAGAATGGAAAATGGTTTCTTTAAAGTAATGGGCATATTGAGATACAGAAAAAGCCGCAACGAGATGATCAAAGCCAGGGTTATCTTATTTTTAAGAGTTTGCCGCATACTATCCGGGATTCAATCTGTAGTTTAAAATAATATGTTCCGTTAGGAAATTCACAGGCATCCCATACGATTTGTTGTTTACCCGATAACTGGTTTCGGGAAATAGTTGCGATTAGTGCGCCTGAAATATCATAGATATGTAACCTAACTTTTTCGGGTTTTAGTAATTCATATGAAATACTTACTTTGCTGCTGAATGGATTTGGTGATATTTTAATTTGATCCTGCAAAGATTTTTGGTTGACAGAAAGGGTGTCATCAAATTGGAAAAAATCAAACGCGGGTAAGGGCATATTTTCTTTATTAAAATTAAAAAAGCTGGCATTTTCATAGGAAGATCCCTGCCCCCATTTGTCACACATTTCAGACGAAATCCACCCCGCTTCCCAGTAGAAAACACCCATCCCGCCATTATCTGACACAACACGGCACAAATCCAACAGAAAATCTTTTTGGCCCGACGCAGAGGTTGGATAAACAACCACGTTCCCGTTGTTGCCAATGAAATTATTATAATTATCTGCATTTGCGTTTGTCCATATAAAACCGGTTTCAAAGAGCATAACGATCTTACTATAATCATGAATTAAATCCCGGATTAGAGTTCCGACATTATCCAAGCTTGTTTCTGAAGAAAAAAACGGGTAATAGGAAACTCCAATTACTTCAAAATTGGTTACACCATTATTTATAAACTCCCCGGTCACCCATTTAGCGGTGTTTTCGGTTAAATGAATAGCTTTTAAAACTTGTTGAGAATAGGTTCTGTTGAAATCATCAACCGCATTCAAACCCGCATTAAATTTGTCAGTATCTTCGGGCCATGAGAAACCATTTGTTGGTGTGGTCGTATCGATAAAGCCATTTGTTGTTTCGTTGCCAATACTCACGATATAGGGTGTTGTATTCTGCTCGTAAAGCCTTTCTAAAACCTGAAAAGTGTATTGATAAATCGAATCCAGGAGCACCTGATGTGCTAATCCCTCCCAGGCATTTGGCCTTAATTGTTTGCCGGGATCATTAAAATAATCACCATAATGTATGGACAAATTCAAGCCCATACCGTTTGAATGTATTCTTTGTGCTGCCAGCAATACATCGTCCAAGTTTGACGAACTGATTGGGTTTCCGCAGAAATCCTGGATGTTTTCAGGGGTGTGCCATAGTCTGAGTCTCACCATTTTTGAACCTTGTTCAGAAAAATACTGATAAGGATCTATGAGAACCCCTTCTTGATTTCTGTATTCTCCTCCTTTTTCAAGAATGGTATTTGTGTACGATAAATCAGCTCCGGTAATGAAGTTCTGAGCAACAATTACATGAGTGACCATAACAATGGCCAGAAACAAAGTCAACTTTTTATAAGAGTATAACATTCAATAATAAATTGTTAGGTAGATAATTTTAAACCAACGACTCCTGCAATGATCAAAAAAACGGATAAAATGCGCAGCAAACTGGCCGAATCCTGAAAATACCAAATGCCTACCAGGAAAGTGCCTGCTGCCCCAATGCCGGTCCAAACCGCATAGGCCGTACCCATGGGAATATTCTTTTGAGCGATCCAGAGGAACAATCCGCTCAGCGCCATAGAAACAATGGCAAAAATAATCCAGCCAAACTTTTGATTTGTTGTTTGAGATAGTTTAAAACCCAATGGCCAGCCGATCTCAAAAACAGCGGCAATAATTAAATAGATCCACGACATATGTATTCTTTTTTAAGAGAACAAAGATAGTGCACCCTTACCAACTGAAATACACGAGCGCTTAATCCCGCTACTACCGTTTCTTTCTTTTGAAAAGCTTGTCCAGAAACTTACCAAACTTACCGCGCTCTTTTTGTTCCGTTACGGTGTCAGCATTTGGGTTTACCTTAATTGCGTCCCCCGAATCTGATTTACCCAACCGATTGAAAAAACCACTGATCCCTTTTTCTCTCATGGGTTCGCAGTTCAATTGCTCGGTAATTTCGTCAGGCAAATTAAAAGATGTGAGATACGTATTTCTGGCGGAGGATTTTTTTTCAGTGCCAGCGATCATTTCCCCGGCAATGGGCAATGCCAGAACCGAACCACTACCCAGGCCACTTTGAAAATGAATATCGGGTGAATTGGCACCCACCCAAGTACCAATCACCAAATCGGGTGTATACACCATAAACCTTGCATCGCTGTAATTTTGAGCTGTTCCTGTTTTTCCCGCCAGATCAGCCTGGATATGATATCGGTTTCGCATTGAAACACCTGTACCCTCATCAACAGCCTTTTCAAGCATCGCTGTGATCTGTTCTGCTATATCTGTCGTCATCACCCTGGTTTTTTTAACATCTTCATTTTCATAGATGATGTTCCCATTGGATTCGGTAATTTTTTCAATCATCACCAACTTCTCGGGCAATAATCCGCCATTGGCGAATGCGCTGTAAGCTTTTACCAAATCATACAAGGATGCGTCCAATGCGCCAAGGGCAAGCGCAGGTGTTTCTTCAAAAGGCGCATTTAATCCAAGCCGGCGACAAAAATCGGCTACTTGGTCATGGCCGGTCTCAAAATACAGGTCAACAGTTGGTAAATTTAACGAACGGCTGAGCGCATACCACATGGCTACTTTCATGTCGTCGTCAGAGCTGTGGTCATAGTTCTCGGGCTGCCAGCCATCATATTCATCATAAGTTATTACGCTATTATTCAGATAATCGCAGCTTTCAAAACCATCTTCCAGTGCGGCTGCATAAATAAAAGGTTTGATGACTGAGGCGATCTGCCTTTCGGCCAGCACCAGATCGTAAGGAAGATACCTGAAATTAGTGCCTCCCGACCAGGCCAGTACCGCGCCCGTATTTGGATTAGCAGCCAGTACAGCAGTATGTAACATCTTCGCGTAGTGCCATAAGCTGTCAGCCTTACTGATCTTTTCCGTTTGTAAACCATCTGATGTGAGTATCTCCCGGTTTTGTTTTAGCTCCCAGGAACTATCTTTAGTCATCACATTGTTCATCTCAGCTTCCCATTTCTTTCGTTTCCCCGTATTTATCAACTCTTTATCAAGCAACGGCTGCATACTTAAAAGCTGTTTTTGGGAAGCTATATGAGATAGTTGCTGCAATTGCATATCGAGTGTGGTATAAATTTTTAATCCGTCTTTCTGAATATCATAAAGTTCACCATCACCATTCCTTAAATTTTCAAGAATTCCAGTGGTCCGTTTTTTCACCTGGTAAACGAAATACCCGGCAGGAGATTCGATTTGATAGTTAGTATACACCAGTCCCAACTCCAACTTTTTTAGGCTGTCGGCGTCAGATGCATTAATAAAATGCTCCCCGGCCATCAAGTCGATCACCTGGTTTCTTCGCCTGATAGCATTTTCAGGATGTAGACGAGGGTTATAATACGTATTTGCTTTTAGAATACCAACGAGAACAGCCGACTCCTGGATATTTAGTTCTTTTGCGTTTTTATTGAAGTATCTTTTTGAAGCCGCTTCAATACCAAACACTTCTTCACCAAATGGCACAGAATTCAGGTATAATAAAAGTATTTCCTGTTTTGTGAGCACTTCTTCCATTCTTTTAGCGATAAACGCTTCCCTTGTTTTATTCACGGGCATGGATAGAAAACTATGGTCATCACGTCCGTAAAGGTTTTTAACCAGTTGTTGTGTAATCGTACTTCCGCCGCCGGAACTTTTATCGCCTAGCAATATGCTTTTCAAAAAAACCCGCATATAACTCCTGCTGTCGATACCTTCATGCTTGTAAAAACGTTTGTCTTCTGCAGCTACAAGCGCGCTAACCAGATGGTCAGGGATATCATTCCAATTGATATTGGTGCGATTTTCAGCAAAATATTTTCCGATAAGTGTGCCATCATTTGCGAAAACCAATGAAGCTTCTTCATTCGTAATGCCGATGAGTTCTTCTTTTTGAGGAAGCGATCCAAAAATGCCCATATAAACCGATCCCAGGAATAGTCCTGCAAGGAGCAATATACTGGCACCTACGATAAGAAATATTTGAAGGAGACGCCTGAATCTCATAAAATTAAAAATGATTGATCAGAAAGACGAACGCATGAGAAAGCTGTATCGTATATTTCGTAGGATGAATAATTTGTACTTCTTTCTATTTGACAGAATTTGTACTCTTTTTATCGACATACATGTTCCCCATAGTTCTGTTAGCGATGTAAGCGGCTATTTTGCGTGGCATGATCCGGGTAAGGATGAAGTAGTTCATCCGGTTGGAGCAGCCCGGGATAAAAAGCGTTTTTTTACCCAGTTTTTTTAGTGCCAACTCAGCTACCATAGACGGGTTCATTACTGAAGGTTTTAATATGCCATACCGGGGATTGGTTTTAAGATAGGCAGGTGTCGCCGTTGCTCCGGCAATACAAGCCATTACATCAATTTTATATGGTGTAAGTTCATGGTGTAATGCTTCGGCCAGGTTCCATGTAAAAGCTTTGGTAGCTGCGTAAGGGGTCACCAGTTGCATCCCGATCAATCCGGCCAGCGACGACATCAATACAATGCCTCCTGGCAGTTTTTTTTCTATCAGGTATAGTGAAAACTGGTGTACGACTTTGATTTGTGTTCGTGTGTTGATGTCAATAAAATGATCCAGTTCTTCGGTGGTATGATCTATAAAAGGTTTGATGAGGCTGTAAGCCGCATTATAAACCAATAAACGACAGTCAACTTTTTGTATCTGCTGCGACATTTTTTCAAAAGCATCTGCTTCATAAAGATCCAGATGTAACAGGATGGTTTCAATTCCATACTCCTGCTCCACTTTTTTTGACAATGCGTCAAGCAATGGCTTCTGGTTATCGACCATAATAATATTCATGCCCCGTTTTGCCAAAGCTATCGTATAGGCTTCACCAAGTCCTTCAGCGGCGCCGATAACCATGCACCAGGGACCATATTTTTTTTTGAAGGTCGTGTCTGACATAATTCCTATTTTTACCCATCTTTTATGATTATTAAAATTAGAATAATTCTTTAACCCGATGCAAAAAATACTTTTTGCTTTTTTGAGTGTATCTAAATTCTTCAGAAAAATAGCATTTGCCATAACAGGAAAGAAAGAAGAAGATGTTTATGATCAGCGCATTGTTTCAGGAAAAGCATGGGACGAATTTTGCGACCAGCTGAAACTGGCCGGAACCAACCTGAAATATGCAGGAGCTCCACAGGATGCATTCAACCAGGCCGAAGGTGTTCGTTATTTAACACGCCTGACAAGAGCAGGCCTTGAAGCCTTTGTTGAATATGCCGATCCCGCTTTTCCGGTGCTGAAAAGAATGGTGCACGAAACTGTTAAAATGGGGGCTGATAACCCGGATAATTATTATTTCAATGCACAGATCAGCGGTGCGTACGAATATAAAATTACGGGTAAAAGAAACACAGTCCACTATATTGGTTTTTTTACCCAAAACGGGAACTATGGAACAACAGGAGGTCTGGCGCCATGCGGTGTAATGGAAGGCACTGACCTGGTGTTAGAAGATGACGGCAGTTT
>PKSW01000035.1 GCA_002869465.1 Marinilabiliales bacterium | reverse complement strand
TTTGCTAAGGGAAGCGGCTATTGACCCAAAAGTTAAAGCCATAAAAATGACTTTCTACAGGGCTGCCCGCAACTCAAATGTGATGGATGCATTGATCAACGCCGCCAGGAACGGAAAGAATATTACTGTATTTCTTGAAATTCAAGCCCGTTTTGATGAAGAAGCGAATATTTACTGGATCGAAAAACTGACAGACGAAGGCGTAAAAATTATAAAAACTTTACCCGGTTTTAAAGTGCATAGCAAATTGCTACTCATACGCCGGAAAGAAGATGATGAGAATATGTATTACGCGAATATCAGTACAGGAAATTTCAATGAATCAACAGCAAAGGTATATTCCGATGATAGTTTATTAACAGCCAACCAGGACATTGCGAGAGAAATCAATACTCTGTTTCATTTATTTGAATCGCCATATAATCCGCCAAAATTTAAACATTTGCTGGTGGCACCTTATTATATACGAAATAGTTTTATCCGTTTGATCAACAAGGAAATAAAATTTGCCAAAGAAGGTAAGGAAGCCTGGGCTATCATCAAATTAAACAGCATTACCGATAAAAAAATAGTCAAAAAACTTTATGCGGCTTCACGGGCTGGTGTAAAAATTAAGATCATTTGTCGTGGTATCTGCATTCTTGTACCCCAGGTTAAAAAGTTAAGTGAGAATATTGAAGTCATCAGCATTGTTGACAAATACCTGGAGCACTCCCGCTTATTTGTCTTCAATAATGGTGGTCATCCAAAATACTATCTGGCTTCTTCTGATTGGATGGTCAGGAATCTTGACCATCGTTTTGAAGTGGCTTGTCCAGTGTACGATGAAAATCTTCAACATGAAATTATGGATATATTGCAAATCCAGTTATCAGATAATTTTAAAGCAAGATTTGTTAATCTTTCGGAAAATAATATATATAAAACAGTAACCAAAAATGAACCATTGGTCAGGTCACAGGTGGCCATTTACGATTACCTGAAAAAGTACAAATGATGGTGCACATGCTCTGAACGAATAATAATATATAAACTGTTGTTGCTCAAGTTTAATTATTTAAATTTGATGATTTACAGCAAATCGATGCCATATATTTCCTTCAGACGGTTCATTCTCTTATTTATATCCTTCGGATTATTCATTGGCATACATGGCCAGTCATCCTCATTGCAACAGCTATCCACTGATACGAAAGATGGTCTTGAAGAGGTTTATTTATACCTGCAATTAGCAAATGAGGCTAAAACCATCGATATAGAGCAAGCTTTAGCCTACAGCAGGCAAGCTTTGCAATTGGCAAATATCATTTCATCGGCAGAAGCCAGGGCAGAAGCAAATGAACTAATTGGTGATATTTACCTGATGATGAATAATTTCCAACCTTCCATCAATTATTTCCTGATCAGTGGTAAACTGTATAAAAGTCTTCAGGAAAAAGAAGAACTCGCAAGGATATACAGCAAACTTGGTTCTTTATATCTAACTAATGATTATAACCTGGAAAGCGCACAATATTATTTTCAGCTATTACTCGATTTAGGCATCGACCTCAACAACCAAAATATAATTGCGAATGCATATAACAGGATTGGCGGTATCTTTTTTAAACAGGAAGATTATGACGAAGCCAATCATTATTTAAGGGAAGCGCTTTTGTTATGGGAGCAACTGAGTGATGATGAAGGTATTAGTATTGCTCTGAATAATATTGGAGAGATCTACATGATGAGAGGCAGTTATAATACAGCATTGGATTATTTTAACCAGAGCTTATCCATAAGCAAAAACCTGAACCAAAAATCGCTGATGGCTACTAATTATAAAAATATTGGATTGATAAAAAGTCAATATAATGAAGTGGATGAAGCATTCAGTTATTTTAATAGAAGCTTGAAACTGTTTGAAGAAATAAATAATCTTGAAGGTCAGGTTGAAATGATGCTCACGATCGGGCATCAGTATTATCTCAAAGATGATTTTAAAAAAGCATACCAATCATTCATCAGGGTATCTGGTATAGCGACTAGAACTAATCACTGGAAACATATTGCAGCTGCGGCCAAGGGATTGAGCATGACTGCTGACAAAATGAAAAATTACAAGTTGTCATTGCAGTATTTCAAAGAATTTGCTGCCTATACTGATTCTATGAAGCAACGTCAAAAAACAGATCGCATAACAGAATTGCAGTCGAGATTTAAAGAAGATTTGCAAGAAAAAGAGTTAGAAATAGCCAAAAATGAGCTTGCTCTAGCTGAGAATGAGAATAAAATGAACACGCTTAAACTCAATTTACTTATAATATCCATCTTTTTTATTCTAATTATTTCAATTCTGATTTTAAACAGGTACAAGTCTCAAGTCAAAAAAGAAAGATTGGTCCGGGAAAAAAATGCCCAGCTACATGCTGCCCAAAGGGAATTAATGGAGATTGACATTCAGAGCAAAGACAATGATCTCATGAATTTTGCTTTACACTTGGTACAAAAAAATGAAATGTTGCAGCACCTTCAAAAAGAACTGAAAAAACTCCCCTGCGATTCGGATGAAGAAACTGCCCAACGTATATCCGAGTTAAATGCTGCCATTAAGCAAAACCTGAGTTTAAAGGAGGAGTATGAAGAATTTAAGCAAAAATTAGACAGTTCTTATGACGATTTTTTTCACCGCTTACGCATTAAAATCCCAAATCTAACCAAAAACGAGGAAAGACTTTGTGCCTATTTGCGTTTAAACTTGAGTTCCAAGGAAATAGCTGCTATTAATACAACAAGTTTAAAGGCAGTTGAAATGAGCAGGTATCGTCTCAGAAAGAAATTGGGTTTGGACAATAATGAATTACTACCTGAGTATATACAAAGTATTTAAAAATTTAAATGTAGAATAGATTGAATTTATAACTCTCTGTTTTTTTAAGTTTTATAAAATATATGTAGTATTTAAATTATTTAGAATTATTATTTATAAAGGTTTTGTAGAATTCATGTAGAAGTATTTTAACATGTTTTGTTGTAATCTGAAGCTATTTTTGATTTCGGATTAACTAAACTTACTTCTCTCAACATGAATGCAAATGTCAGGCTAACCGAGGAACAATTACTCAACAGGTGTATTAAAAAAGACAGAATAGCTCAGAATATTCTTTATAACAGGTATGCCCCAAAACTTTTTGGCACTTGTTTGAGATACGCCAAAAACTATACGGATGCAGAGGATATTCTACAGGAAGGATTTATTAAAATTTTTAAATACTTAAAAGACTTCAGAAATGAAGGCAATTTTGAGGGTTGGATGAGAAAAATTATGGTAACTACCGCCATTAATTTTTACAAAAGAAAAAATTTATTGAATAAGGATGTTGATCCTGAATTTGTAAATACACCATCTGTTGCTACACCAGATGCTATTTCACTACTTTCAAATGAAGAGCTTCTTACTATGGTACAAGAACTGCCTGAGGGATACAGAATGGTATTTAACTTGAATTCAATTGAAGGATATTCGCATAAAGAAATTAGTGAAATTCTGAATATCTCAATCAACACTTCTAAATCCCAGTTATCGAGGGCGAGAAATACATTACAACAAAAACTATTTCGAACTTTTAATCTTACAAAAAGTGATATTGTTCATGCCTGAAATTTTAGATTTTAATAGCGCTCATAATGATTTAAACGAAACAAGCAATTGAAAAAACCGGACCCTAGCTCCGGTTTTTTCTTAAAAGCTTTGTCCTTTAAAAATAAAAGATAATTGTACTATATATTTAATTCTTCACATATATTCGCCAAAAATTAAATCAATTAATATTCATTAAAAACTTTAAAATGAAAAAAATCTACTTTTTATTTATTGTATTTCTGAGTTTTTCATTCTTGCTGAATGCACAAACTTATCTCTTTCAGGATTTTAGTGATGATGTAATGCCACCCAGCGGATGGACGATCGATGGTTATAGTAACCTATGGAGTACAGCCTCATCTGATGAAGCTGGAGGCACACCACCTGAAGCAAAATTTACATATACAAATGCAACTGCGGTGTCCCGATTTATTTCTCCTGAAATTGATCTGACAGGTGTTACCAATGTCAATTTTTCATTTAAACATTTTCTTGATAATTATTCATCTGGGCCAAAAATTGGCGTTGCAACCAGGTCAGGTGGCGGAGATTGGAATATTGTTTGGGAAATTAATACCACCAGTAATATTGGCCCGGAAGAAAAAATTATAGCAATAACAAATGATGACGTTGGTCAAAGTGACTTTCAGGTGTGCCTATATTTGGATGGAAACTTTTATAACATTGATTACTGGTATATCGATGATATCGAATTATATACACCATATAATCTTGATGCAAAGCTTACTAAAATTTCTACACCCTGGTACTTAATGGGTGAGAATGAAGTTACCGGTTCAATAAAAAACAGAGGAATTCAGGATTTAACTTCACTGGAAATAAGCTGGCAAGTTGATAATGGAGATATAACTGTTACAACGGTCAATGATTTAGAAATTTCAACCGGTGAATCACTTGATTTTACTTGTGACGGAATTTTTGATTTTCCGGTAGGAAACCATGATCTGGATGTTTGGATTTCAGGAGTAAATAATGGAATTGACGATGATACGGACAACAATATGCTGATGAAGACCATTCATGTGGCAAGCAGTGCCACTCACAGAATACCATTATTTGAAGAATTTACATCATCCACTTGTGCACCATGTGCATCTTTTAATAGTTCATTTGTCCCCTGGTGCAACGAACACGAAGAAGATATTACCTTGGTTAAATATCAAATGAGTTGGCCGGGATCAGGAGATCCATATTATACTGAGGAAGGTGGAGACAGAAGAGCTTATTATGGAGTAAGTTTTGTACCCGATTTATATGGAAATGGAGCTCAAGTGGGAACTACTATTGGAGCTGTAAATACTTTTTTTAATAATGCCATAGAATTACCTGGTTTTGCAAGTATTATTGGGTCCAATACTTTAAATGGAACTGAAATGACTGTCGATATCAATATTCTGCCATACGCTGATTATTCGAATTTTAGATTATATGTTGTTGTTTTTGAATATTTAACAACAGAAAATACAGGAAATAACGGTGAAACCGAATTTGAACATGTGATGATGAAAATGGTTCCTGATGCATTCGGAACAACTCTCAACCTTACAGACCGTCAGCCATATGCATTTTCACAAACTATTGATCTTGCAGGGACAAACGTGGAAGAGTGGGATGATCTCGGAGTATCTTTCATATTCCAGGACTATCAAAGTAAAGAGGTATTTCAATCGGGTTACACAATTGAAGATGGTGAATTTGATACAGATGCAGGTTTAAGCAACATATTTGTTGATGGCGAACCCATAGAAGATTTTAGCCCTGATGTTTTCAATTATTACATCGAATTACCTGAAGGTACTGTGGAAATTCCTGAAGTTACTGCAATTGCGGAGGACGATAAAGCTACAGTAGTTATTGTTCCCGCTGATGAGCTTAGAAATAATGTTACGGATATAGATGTTTATGCTGAAGATCTTTATACACATGAAAGATACACGGTGACATTTACATTAGCTACCGGGTTGGATGATTATACAAATACCCACATTAAATTATATCCCAATCCAACGGCAGGCATATTGAATATTCAGACTACTGATCATGCAGATGTTTTTATTTATGCTACTGACGGGAGCCTTGTTAGCAACTATCAAGTTATAAATCATAAACAAATCGATCTTTCTTATTTATCAAATGGTATTTATTTTGTTAAAATAAATACGAATAACCAGATCGTGACCAAAAAAATCTCTCTCAACAGATAATTCGTGATACAAACAATTAAAACCGGAAAGGGAATTCCCTTTCCGGTTTTTTTGTAATATTATGCATCCAAATTTATCGTCACATTAATGATCTTTAAATGACC
>PKSW01000311.1 GCA_002869465.1 Marinilabiliales bacterium | reverse complement strand
GTTATTTTTTATCACCTATACATACGCAACTGTCAGGTTTAAGGATTTTGATTTGTTTTGCTTTTGTCAATTGTCATTCGCCCGCTTAAACAGGATACTTAAAGTAGCCGTACCCATCATGATGCAATCGTTCCTTTCCTTATCCGTTTGGTTTGTTTTCTTCCTGTTTATTGAGAAACTTGGTGAAAGTTCGCTGGCGGTATCCAATATTATCCGAAGTATTTTCGTCGTACTGATGATGCCTATCTGGGGATTTTCGACCGCTACCAACACCCTTGTCAGTTATTTGTTGGGGCAAAACCGGGGAGAAGAAGTAATGTCGCTTATTTTTAAAATCGTCAGATTATGTTTCCTTGGTGTACTGGCCATCGTAAGTATTGGCGTTATTTTTCCCGAATATGTATTGGGCATATACACTGATAGCACTTCCCTAATTGAACTTGGGATACCTATACTGAATGTAGTAAGCATTGGGGCCTTAAGCCTTTCCATCGGGTTTATTTTCTTCAATGGCGTTTCAGGAACCGGAAAAACAAATATTTCACTGATGATTGAAATTATCATTCTCATCATTTATGTTTCGTACGCATATGCAATGGTATATATTTTTGACACACAAATTGCCGGGGTTTGGACCACCGAAATTTTATATGGAATATTGCTGGCACTATTCTCCTTCATTTATCTTAAATCTGATCATTGGAAAAGCAGTCAAGTTTAGTTCGTCTAAATCAAATAATTGACTAAATTTATCACTTCAAATTCTTCTTACCATGAAACTAAATAAAACACAAAAAGTTGCCGCTTACATCTTTGGGGGGCTTATTGCCCTGTTGCTCATCGCAATCATTTCAATCAATTTGATTGTTGGTAATATTATTGAGTCAAAAATTACGAATGCTTTAAATAAGCATGAAACTAAGGATTATCATATAGAACTAAGAAAGGTTAATGCAAATATACTGACCGGCAACATCAACCTGAAAGATATTAAAATACATCCGGACAGTTCCTTTCTTAATAGGTTAAAAGAGGGTGAGACAGAACAATCTGTGGCTATAGAACTCTTCATACCTACATTTAGGCTTGCAGGTATCGGTTTATACAAAGCGATAACGAGTAAAGATATTAACATCAATAAAATACTATTCAAGGGTGCTGATCTCAAATTAATTATTGGAGAAAAGCCAAAGCGTAGTAAAGAGGTTAATACTAAAAAAGAATTCAATATTGACTCCATCTATATGAAAGGATTAGATGGCATCAGCATAGGAAAAATAGAGTTTTTAAAATCCAAATTTGAAATATACGATCTTGTTAAAGACCAGGTGATTATTAAGAATACTGATCTGAAATTTGAATTAAGGGATTTCTATTTAAAGGAATTGGAAGGAAATAATGATTATTTCAGCCTACACTTGGAAAATTTAGAATGCGAACTATTGAAAGAAGAGTTTGCTGTTCCGGGAGGTAATTATTATTTGAATTTTGACCGCTTTTACTTTGATCTATTCGATTCAATTTTGGAAATCGATAACCTGACATTTAAACCAACTTATAAAGACAAATACAAATTAGCAAAAAAGCTAAAATTTACTTCTGAAATTTATGACATTTCAGTAAAAAAAATAAAAATTTCAGCATTTGATATTGAAAGAATGATTAGTGATGGGGTATATCTTATTGATAGTATTGAGATTGAAGGTATTAATCTGGGAATATTAATGGATAAAAGATTTCCATTTAATGAAGACAGGAAGCCTAAATTGCCTCACCAGGCATTGAAGCATATGCGTATACCTCTATACATAAATAAAATAGATATTAAGAATAGTAAATTGATATATCAGGAAAAGTATGAGGGGTCAGAAGAACTAATGACCGCAATCATGGGAGACCTAAATGTGCAAGTTCACTTTGCTACGTCTATTAAAGATAGTATCAGAACCAGAAAATCTATGACTGTGAATCTTCAGGCTAATTTTATGGAGAAAACGCCTCTGTCAGTCAATTTTGATTTTCCACTTTATCACAAAGCTGATACTTTTTATTTTTCAGGCCATTTAGCTTCAGCAAAAATGAGTGAATTTAATAAAGCTGCATCTCCGGCAATTGGTGTTAAATTTATAAAAGGTGACTTGAAGGAGATCACATTCTCCGGCAGCGCAAATGATAAATATTCGAAAGGCGAAATGACCATGTTGTATGCTAACCTGGAGGCAGAAGTAGATAATAAAGACCCTGAAAAGGATAAGAATAAATTTTTAAGCTGGGTAGCAAATACCATTGTTCATACTTCAAACCCTGGAAGTAACAACAAATTAAGAACGGCAACCATGGAATTTGAGAGAGTTCCTTATAAAGGGTTTGGGAATTTTGTTTGGAAAACACTCCAAAGTGGTATTGTTGCTACTGTGACGCCAACAGGAAAAAAAGTCCGAACAATGACGGAAGACCAAAATAGCGATTCTGTCAAATCAAAAACAGAGGAAAAAACATCAAAAAAAGAAGCACGAAAAAAAGCAAAAGAAGAGAAAAAGAAAGATAAGAATTAGAGAGGTGCTTATCTACCCTTTTACATTTTATTTGATCCTGTAATTGAACAATACATTACCCGAAGCTGTGATCAAATTTAATTCGTCATTATTGTTCACGCTACCCACGGTAAAAGGGGTTTGCCCAACGATTCCTTTATTAATTATAGTATTTCCGTTTTGATCAAACAAATAAATTGTTTTTTCCTCAGATGAAACAACACCTAGGGCTTTGGTTTTTCTTCCAAGGCTGAAAATAACAGGTTCCTCTTTTATCTGGCTACTAAACTCATAACTGAAAAGTACTTTTTTGAATCTATCGTATACTTTTAATTCCCTGCCATCCAGGAAAATAAATTCATTAACGCCGTTTCCTTTAAAATCCTTATACAGAAAATAATGTTGGGGAGAGAATTTTTCAAATTCGGTATATTGCAATGCCCCGGATGATGAGATGTATACCAGTTTACCTTCTTCATCAGTGGTTATGATGATACCTTTGCTGTTGGTTTGGTTTTCATAATACGACGAATGTCGTGCTTTTTTAAAATGATCTTGCAATTTGATTCTTTCGTTGCCCCGGCGATTTACTATGGTTACATTATTTGAAATATCAGTGATGATGAAATAATCTTTATTTCCTGCAACAATGCGTGTTATTTCCTCAGTAACAATATCTTTTGTTTTGGTCTTGTTCCAACCCTTTACCTGATCACCTCCGATGTTATAATTATACACTTTTTTATCTGCCTGGGCGATCAACAAGCGATAGTCTCTGTTATTCTTATAATCAAATAAGCTGAGGCCATTGGTTGCCGAAGGGCTAATTTTGATCGGATATGATTCAACAAAATTCCCGTTTTTATCGATGATGTAAAGAAAATCTTTCGTATTGAAAAGGTATTGAACCTTGCCATTCTTGTAAAAATCTACCTCGTATATATCGCTGAGTGGCTGATCGTCAATTCTCTTTTTCCACTGAACCTGTCCGTGTGCATTGATCAGGTACATATTTGCCAAATTATCGAAGGCAACGATATTATAATTATTTGAATTATGATCCCAAACCAGCGTAGGTTTTCCAATTACCTCATCATCAAGCTGAACCTTCCACAATGCCAGGTTTTCGGCTTTTTTAATTTTGTTGTGCTTTACATAAAAACTGCTATAAAATAAATCATCTGTCGCGCTGAACTGTATGGCAATTCCCTGTATATCATTTATATTTTCCTTATGTCTGCTAATCTTTTCAGCAATGGCTTTATTTACAAAATGGCTAGTATATGGAATAATAGCATCAGGTTGGCAATAAATCAGCACATTTGATTTTGTGGAGATATTATCTGAGAAGATTTTGAAATTCTCATTCAGATCCAGTGTTTTCCCGGTATCATAAAACCTGATAAAATTTATCAGACTCTCTTTTGAATTTGAAAAAACGATATAATCTTCAATAAAAGTAAACCAATTGCCGGTTATCTCCGAAAATATATCACCAAAAAGTTGGCTCAATAATTTCTGATCGTTGATCTTCCCAATGGCAAAAGAACCTTGTTTTTCTTTAATTTGCGAGCCTGTCAACCTTCCATAAGCTTCAAATACCTTTTGCGATTCATTCCCTCTAGAAAGCTGAATAACTGAATAATTAGCATTCTTGAATTCGCTTTCATTATTCGCGTTATTTATAAGCGCCACCTCATTACCAATATGATCAACCAGCGTTTCGTAAGTTGGGGAAATGTTCTGGTCTGCATAGCTGCGGAAATCAGAAAAACACTGGTTAAATAAAAAGGCCGTATTAAAAGGAATGATATTGGTAACCTTATTCGGCAATGGTATCTGGCCTCTGAATCTTGATAAAAAAGTACCTGAATCCACAGATGAAAAGCCGCTAAATAAGATCTCATCCTTCTTCATTTTAATATCTGCTTCGGTCCATCCGGCAAAAGAACTCATCAGTTGCAACAATGCTTCACCTTTTTCATCCGACATCAGGCTTTGCATCTGCCCCAAGCCTTTATAATTGATCAAAAGCCGGGCATCCGTTTTGTTGGGAGAATTTTTAAGAAAGGAACTCAATCTTTCTGGATCAATGGTAATTCCCGCGCTCAATCCACTTCCTTGCTCACCTGTCAAGGGATCAATCCTGTCTGAGGCTGTCAAAACGCCTTTATCTAGCCTGACAAATAATGAATCTCCAGTTGTCATCTTGATTAATAGTGTATTTTCCTGTGGTTTTTCTAATGAAACGACTTTAAAATGTTCATTTATAAATGACTGAATATGATCCAGTGTGATCTTGTTTTTAGCCTCCTGGATGAAAAGCGTCTGGATGTGGCCACTACTATCCACAACAACAGCCAGGTAAAACGGATTATTAAGTATTTGTTCGCGCAAGTCTGTTTGCAATCGCAGTACCGAATCAATATAGCTGAAATTAGCCAATCCCCGATAAATTAGATTTGTCGAATCAAGGCTTTTCCAGAGCAGGTTATCTTCAGAAAGTTCTTCAAGCAGGTTGCCCGGATTATTTACCTTCAATACGATGACAGAACCTGCAGGAATGATCTCGTCTGGATCCACTTTTTTTTGCTGAAAATCATTAATAAAAAAGTAGATGGCAAAAATGGTGACTGCAATGATGATGGACAATACTATTCCGATGCTCCTGTTACTCATTTTGATGTATTAGCGATAACAAAATTAACGCATTAAAATGAGCCTGATTGCATATAGATAAATTGAATTTAACATGTTACTGTTAATAGAAATATGTAGTGATCGGAAAAATTACAATCTATTAATATCAAAACTCTATCCGCATCTGTAAATGATAATTAAATGTTTTGCGGTGATGTTTGGTAAGTCCGTTTGCCTGAATGGCTATCTTATGCTGCATGGTTGGGTAACCTTTGTTCGTGTTCCATCCGTAATCAGGATATTGTAAATGCAAATTGGCCATATATTCGTCGCGGTATGTTTTGGCAAGGATGGAAGCTGCTGCAATCGACATGAATTTTCCATCCCCTTTAATAATGCAATGATGGGGGATGTCCTCATATGCATTAAACCTGTTCCCGTCGATCAGCAATAAACCAGGTTTTATCATTAGTTTTGACAACGCTCTGTGCATGGCAAGAAAACTGGCATTCAGGATATTTATTTTATCAATCTCTTCAGCAGAAACGGATGCCACTGCCCATGCGACAGCTTCAGACTCTATCAATAGACGTAATTCATTTCTGTTTTTTAACGATAACTTTTTTGAATCATTTAATTTTGAATTTCTGAACTTTCCATCCAG
>PKSW01000375.1 GCA_002869465.1 Marinilabiliales bacterium | reverse complement strand
AAGGTACCGTTGCACCCGGATACGTGTGGCCATGCCCCCCTGTTCCTATAAACGGATTGATGTAATCATAAGGCTCTTTGGGCTGCGGTTTACTGCATGATTGAATAATAAATCCAAAAATCAATATCAAATAAATCAGTTTTTTCATTTGTTTCAAACGATAACGATATAACATTACTTTTTAATAATAAATTCGCCAGGCTCCTCCATCATTTCTCCTTCAACAAAAATAGCAGCTTTAATAACATCAATATCTATAGCTTTGATAGGCTTTTTATAGATTTTTGATGCATTCGTTGGAATTGAACCATCTGTGGTATAACGAATTTCAGGTCTATAGATTTCAGACCTGATTTCAATTTTATTTTGATCGCTTTCATCCAACATAAATTCCAGCGCATACGATCCTTTGCAGTAATTATATCCAAGGGCTTCATAAACATTAAAATGCGCATTTATACGTTTTTGAAAATCCGCCCAATCTTTTTTATCCCTGCCTGTCCAGTTTACTTCCGACAATGCTGCCATCCTTGGAAGAATCATATATTCAATCTGTTCTGGAGTAGTTATATATTCAGTCCAAACATTTGCCTGGGCACCCAGTATATGTTTTGATGCTCCTTCTGCTAATTTATCTGGAATTGGATCGTATTCATAAACTTTTTTAAGTGGTGTAAATCCACCAATTGCCAAAGGTTGAAAATTCGGATTGGCCTGATAATGGTCGAAATAACAGTATGAACCGGGTGTCATAATTGCATCGTGTCCAAATTTTGCGGCTTCAATACCTCCTTCAATGCCTCTCCATGACATAACGGTTGCATTTGGTGATAGTCCCCCTTCAAGTATTTCATCCCACCCAATCAGTTGACGACCCTTACTGTTTAAAAACTTTTCAATGCGTTTTATGAAATAACTTTGTAGTCCATCTTCATTTTCTAATGATTCTGATTGAATTAATTGTTGGCAATCGGAACAATTTTTCCAATTTGTTTTTGGAACTTCATCACCACCTATATGAATGTATTTACCCGGAAACATATCTATTACTTCCGAAAGAACATCCTCAAGAAACACAAATGTATTTTCCTTTGGGCAGTACACGTCTTCAAAAACACCCCAGGTTGTAGCTGTTCTGAACGGGCCATCGGTGCAAGCCAGTTCAGGATATGCAGCCAAAGCAGCCACTGAGTGCCCGGGCATTTCTATTTCCGGAATTATTGTGATGTTTCTTTCGCTTGCATACTGAACAATTTCTTTTATTTCTTCTTGCGTATAATATCCGCCGTATCTTTCACCATCGAATGTATGGGGTTGATCTCTATAATGGCCTATCAATGTTGAATCTCTATAGGCAGCAACTGACATTAATTTGGGGTATTTTTTTATTTCAATTCGCCAACCCTGATCCTCAGTTAAATGCCAGTGAAACGTATTGAATTTATAATATGCCATGATGTCCAAGTACTTTTTTATGAAATCTACTGAAAACATATGCCTGCAAACGTCAAGGTGCATCCCTCTGTAGGAAAATCTTGGTTTATCTTTTATATAAACCTCAGGAACTGAAAAGCTTTCCATATGATTTTCTTCTTCAAAAAACTTTACCGGTATGAGTTGTAAAAAAGACTGGATACCCCAGACAAGACCTTTTATAGTCTTTGCTTCCAATAATATTTTTTTTCGATCAACCGATAACAAATATCCTTCATCGTCGAAGTCATCCAAACGCCGATCTAGTTGAATTATGAATGCATTTTCTGTGCTATTAATATCCTCAAGATATTGAACTTCAGATTTCAAATTTATATTACTTAATTGAGTCACTAAATAAGCACCCAAGGTTTCCAGATTCTGATTTATTCCAATTATTATTTTGGTTTCAGCATTATAAGTAAATGCTTCATTTCCTATTTTTTGTTCGAGAGGTTTAGGGATAATATTTACTTCTGCTTGTTTCTTGATGCAACTGGCTAGCAAAAGTGCTATAAGTATAAGTATTTGGGCAAATAATAATTTCATAGGTTGAATTCTGTTTTTAATAAAAGGATTTGCTATCATGCATTTCGTTTATATTGTCCTGATATAAAGCATAATTAAACCCTGGCTGCAGACAATAGGCCCCGGTTTCGCCTTTTTTGTTCATAGCAATAAATCCTACTTGCCTGATCTTGTTTTCTGGTACTTTTTTTACAATTCTTGCCACGGCTTCTTCGCATGCCTGCTGAGGGCTCTTGCCATTGCGCATCAATTCAACCACCAGAAATGAACCAACCACTTTGATTACCAGTTCACCCATTCCAGTAGCAGTTGCCCCTCCTACTTCATTATCCACATACAAGCCGGCTCCGATTATGGGGGAATCTCCTACACGGCCTCTCATTTTAAAACCCAAACCGCTGGTAGTGCAGGCACCAGCTATATCACCATTTTGATCTACGGCCAATAATCCGATGGTATCATGAAATTCATTGGGTTTATTCTCCCAGTTTAATTCAGGATCATATTTTGACTCTTTCAACCAGTCTTTCCATGCTTTTTCTGCACCTGGTGTCAACAGGTTTTGTTCCTCAAATCCATTTTCCAGTGCAAACTGTAAAGCGCCTTCACCTGCCAGCATCACATGTGGGGTTTTTTCCATCACCATGCGGGCGACTGATATGGGGTGAACGATATTTTCGAGAAAACAAACTGAACCGGCATTTCCATCCGGCCCCATAATGCATGCATCGAGGGTTACATGACCATCACGGTCAGGTAAACCACCCAGACCAACACTTCTATTCTCCGGATCAGCTTCAGGAATCATAACACCCTGTTCTACAGCATCTACAACGCTACCACCATTTTTAAGAACTTCAATCGCTTTTGCATTGGCATTGATTCCGTGAATCCATGTAGAGATAACAACGGGCAAGGATTTTGCTCCTAATGATACATCATAGATAATAGGATTGGCTTTTAACCCGGCAGGTATCAAACTCAGCGCACCTGCTGCCGAAAGATTTTCAATAAATTTTCTTCTGTTGATCATGCTATAATTTTAGATGGTTTATATCCGTTGATGCCATAAAATGCGATGTACAGATAACTGAATACAGGTACAATAAATGACAGATGCACACCATATCCATCAGCTATCATGCCCTGGAACAGTGGTAAAATGGCCCCTCCCAGAATCATCATCACCAGTAAGGATGATCCCTGACTAGTATATTTCCCGAGACCTGCAATAGCCAGCGTAAAAATATTAGACCACATGATAGAATTAAACAACCCGATGGCAATGATCGCCCATAATGCGATCGCTCCCGTATTTGTCAAAGCAATTAAAAGCAGCACCATATTGATCATGGCAAACAGGTATAAAGTTCTGTTAGGTAGTGATTTTCCCATAAGGAATGCTCCCAGGTTAACCAATAAAAATACTCCGTAGATCAAAGCCGTTTCAAGGTTCGTTACCATAGCTATTACCAAAAAGGCTAGGAGGGGAATGGCTATCATTGTAGAGTATTTAAGCAATTTATTTTCCATTTTACTAAGCGAGACAGCACCTAAAAACCGCCCGATCATTTGACCGCCCCAATAAATAGCCACATATTTGCTGGCTTCAACTTCTGTGAGTCCGCTGATTTCATCCAAGCCCAGGTAACTGATCATCATGCTGCCAATACTGACTTCACCACCTACATACATAAAAATGGCAATCATACCGAATACAAGCTGCCTGAATTTTAATGCGCCAAAGCCGGTTTGTGTTTCTTCAGGGTTTGTAAAGCGTGGCAATTTTGTTGCTTTTATAACGCCTGCCATCAGTAAAAATATCAATGCAAAAAAGATGTAAGGGATCTTCACGGCGTCCGAACCAGCGGCATCACCAAAGTATTTGAAGATGAGATACCCGCCAATAACAGGTCCAATGGTGGTGCCCAGCGAATTAAAACCCTGAGCCAGGTTCAGGCGGGATGAGGCTGATTTTTCGGGTCCCAGAATAGCCATATAGGGATTTGCAGCAATTTGTAGCAAGGTAAAACCCAAACCCAGTACAAAAAGTGCCGACAGAAAAAACCCATACAAATGAAACTGCGCCGCTGGATAGAAAAGCAGACTTCCTATTCCCGACAAAAGAAGTCCGGTAATAATTCCTTTTTTATATCCAATCCTGTTAATGGGATCGCCATATATAACTGAAAGTGTGAAATAAATGACCGAACCAATAAAATAGGCACCAAAGAATGCAAACTGTATCAGCATGGCTTTGGTATGATTCAGGTCGAAAACACCTTTCATATAAGGGATGAGAATATCATTCAGCACCGTCATGAAGCCCCACATGAAAAACAGGGCAGTAAGGCTTGTAAAAGCATTGGTATATGTTTTCTGACTTGACTTTTCTATCATAGTTGGTTAGTATATATTATTTAAACACTTAATTTCAAACTGTGGTATTTGATCACTTGTTGGAACGGGTGTGAAATAAATGATTCTTTTCTGCCCAGGCATCATATCAAAGTAATTATCACTGAAAAACCCATCGGCAGTAGTTCTCAAACAGACATCCTTAGCAAGGGTTTCAGAAGTAAGTTCAATTAAATATTTTTCGTTCACTACTTTCACCTCCATTTGTATGCTGACAGGCAGCAAAACAAGGTTTTTAGGTTTTTCAAAATAATGTTGCGCACTAACCAGAAGTCTATTTTCGGTCCATAATTCTGCGTTTAAAAGCATACCTGGTCTTATTTCAGTAAATTCAGCAAATCCAACCTCTGCATATATTTCTGATGAATTTTTCTGAATAGAAAT
The DNA here is from genome assembly GCA_002869465.1 of Marinilabiliales bacterium. Taxonomy (GTDB): domain Bacteria; phylum Bacteroidota; class Bacteroidia; order Bacteroidales; family F082; genus UBA4459. Next base: position 1,058 of record PKSW01000375.1, on the reverse strand, counting down.
TTCTTTCTGACCGGCATATAATGACTTTCCATTAAAATCCATTAATTTCCAGTTTAAGCTTGCATTTATATCAGTAATTGAATCAGACACAACATAAATCGCCAAGTCTTCATTCTTCTCCTCAAATGAAATTAGATAGGTTTTATATGTCCTTTGAACAGCATATTGCAGGGCTTTCCACCGTCCGTAATAATCAATTCCTGACCAGGATGTAACCGGCCAACAATCGTTGAGTTGCCAGTACAATGTTCCCATGCAATAAGGTTTTACCCTGCGATGGGCTTCAATAGCCGTTTTGATGCCTTTGGCCTGTAGCAACTGACTTACATAAACATAATCTTCAAAACTTTCAGGCACTTTGTAATCCTGCTCCATATATTCCTGGATGGCCACCCATCCAAATGGGTGTTTTTGGTGAACATCCATCACTTCGGATCCCAAGTTCCGGTCATTTGGTTCAGTAAATGATTCAATCGTTTTCATATCAGGCATTCCCTGGAAACCATATTCGCTCATAAAACGTCCTACTTTTTCCTCATATTTTTCAAATGGCTTTCTTCCCCACCAAACACCCCAGTAATGTACATCTCCTGTTTCGTAAGCTTCATCGCGGCCCCAACCTGTTGAAGGAGAGCTGGGCCAATAGGGAATTTCCGGATTGTATTTTTTTACCAGACCGGGCAGCATTTCCTCAAACAAATAGAGATAATTATTCCATATCTCCGTTGAATCTTCCATTGAATATTCAAACTGCTTTTGCCATCCCCAGTTGTGCCAGGCTTCATCTATTTCATTATTACCGCACCATAATACAAGTGAAGGATGGTTGCGGAGACGCCGGATGTTATCTATTGCTTCATTTTTTACATTTTCCACAAACTGGCTGTCGCCTGGAAACAGATTACATGCAAACATAAAATCCTGCCACACCATTATTCCGTGTTCGTCACAGAATTCATAGAAAAGATCCTTTTCATAGATACCACCGCCCCAAACTCGTAACATATTCATATTGGATTTCTTCGCATCCTGAATCAGTCGTTTATAGTCTTCATCTT
>PKSW01000320.1 GCA_002869465.1 Marinilabiliales bacterium | reverse complement strand
TTGATCCATTTCACTTTCATTACCGCGTCTTTTTTTAGTGGAATGTCACCGCAATAGTCACCGGTTGAAACATTTAAAATAATATGTTGTTCATGGCTGGGAATACCTTCCGTCATAATACGGGTTACTTCACCATTTATCCTGTAAATTACTTCATAAGGTGTCACCTCAACTTCATAAATATAATACTGTTCTGTAGGTTTAAACGATTTGTTATACCGTTCATTATTTAAGGTAGATTTCTTCATTCCCTTTTCGTAAGAATAACCCCAGTGATGTGTCACAGATACCTGGTTCTTCCATTGCCCACAATGTTCAAATATATCGAGTTCGGGCATGCCTCTGAAAAGCCAAAAAGCTGACCAGGCACCTTCTACATCTGGAAGCTTTACCAGTGCCTTAACAATGCCATATTTGATTTTAAAATTTGAAAAAAGTACGCCTTCAGTTCCATCTGTTTTCGCCCATATTTCAATGCAGCTATCTGTTAAATGAATATTTTCTTGAGAAAATCCCTCCTGATCCCATGGAAATGAATATCTGAACATTGGGTCTTTACCGTATTCATACTTTTTATCCCAGGAACTTCCTTTCCATTCTAAATTACCGATGGTAAGGTTTGATGCATCATAGGTTGTGAATTTGCTTTCTGCATGTGAACGTGCATCTGTCATTTGTATAGAAATATCCTTTTTCTTAAATGATTGCTTGTAAGTTTTGCAAGCAGTAACTCCTGAAATTATTATTAAAAAAAAGAGCAGTTTTATATAATTCACAGTAATTAGCTTTTGAAATATTCAGTTTTTATTTTATTCATAAAGTAAATATTTTTCTTTGATCTTCTTGAATTCATTTAAATCCTCTTCCCAAGATTTTCTGATCTCTTCTTCAGACATACCTTGTTCAATCTGCTTTCTGAGTTTAATTGTTCCTGCAAGCTTATCAAAATATACTGTAAAAAAATCATGCGAAGTATTTAAGAATTTATACGATTCTATCAGCCAGCTCAGGTTTAATTGGGCGGGCATCTTTTGATAGTTTTCAGCGTATCCCCTTAAGTTTTGACCGTAGCAGCTGACACCTTTATATTTTGGATTACTGGCACCGGGTTTCGATTCGGGAGTAAATACGAAACTGCCCAATAAAAAATCAGGATGGCCATAAACCTGGAAAGGGAAATCAGTGCCCCTGCCCACACTCATAATACTGCCTTCAAAAAAACAAAGCGAAGGATATAAAAAAACTGCTTGCCAGTTAGGTAGGTTAGGGGATGGCTTAACGGGGAGTTTAACAATATAGTTATGTCTGTAATTCTTCAAAGGAATAATAGTCAGATCGCATAATATCTGATCCTTCAGCCAGCCTTCGCCATTTACCATTAATGCATATTCGCCCATGGTCATTCCATAAACAACGGGTACCCTGTGCATACCAACAAATGATTCATATCCAGTTTCCAATACTGGCCCATCCGTATAAAATCCATTTGGATTGGGCCTGTCAAGCACGATGACCGGAATGTTTTCTTCGGCACATGCTTCCATGATGTATGTGAGTGTAGATATATAAGTGAAAAATCGGACACCAACATCCTGCAAGTCAAAAACTAGAATTTCTATTCCCTGAAGCTCTGAAGTGGGAGGTTTTTTATATTTGCCGTAAAGGGAAAGAATTCTGATACCCGTACCCTGATCTGTACCATCTGAAATGGTTTCGCCTGCATCTGCAGTGCCCCGGAACCCATGTTCTGGGCTAAATATTTTCACGATGTTAATACCGTGTTTTAATAGTGTATCCACCAGGTGAATATTTCCGATAAGCGAAGCATGGTTGGCAACTATGGCCACTCTTTTATCTATAATGAGGGGTAAAAATGTTTCCAGTTGTTGGTCGCCGCTAATAATCTCATCATATGCAACCAATTTAGTAGTGCTTTTCTGCGAGCAAGCTGCCACGGAAATTAAAATGCTGGTTATGAATAAAAAATGCCTGAGTGATGACATACTGTTTTTGAATTGCTAATTTTGTAAAAATGATAAAAAATTGAACCTGGAATATTTCATAGCGAAAAGAATTTCATCAAGATCATCCGATAATTTTTCCAAACCAGCGGTAAAGATATCATACATCAGCATTGCCCTGGGATTATCACTGATGATTATTTCAATTGCAGTTGTCATAGGTTTCAAAGCTTCAATCAGCAATAAAATTATTGGTTTTGCCTCGCATATGCAAATCCAGGGTTTTTCCAACTATGAATCCATGCAGGAAAAGCCATTGCTTATCAGCGATGATTTCATTGATTATCTGAAGAACAGAAAGGATTTAAAGCATATTCAATTTACAGCACATAAAGCAGGTGTGCTGAAAACAGAAGATCAGATACAGGGAGTTATTTTTAAAGGCGTTGGAGCAGATTTCGATAGCAATTTTTTATACAACAGCCTTGTTGAAGGCGTAATGCCGAACATAAGCGAAGAAAGCAGAACTGACGAAGTCCTGATCTCATCCAAGTTATCGTCTAAAATGAATCTGAAAGTCGGGGACCCGCTGCGGGTTTGGTTTATCAGCGAACAGGATAAAAATGCCCGCGGAAGAAAATTTATTGTGAGTGGTATTTTCGATACAAGTTTAGAAGAATTTGACAATGCGTTTGTTATTGGAGATATAAAACATGTACAGCGATTGAATAATTGGAATGAAAATCAAATAGGAAAGATTGAAGTGACAATTGAAAATATGGATGATCTGGATGATATCTCAAATTCCGTATATAAACACATACCTTATAATATGACTGTAACCACAGTGAAAGATCAGTATCCACAGATTTTCAACTGGCTGGATTTGTTGGATATGAATGTGGCAGTTATACTTTCGCTTCTCATTATTGTTGCCAGTATAACAATGATTTCTACTCTGCTGATCATAATTATTGAACGAACCAACATGGTCGGTGTGCTTAAATCTCTGGGTTTAAAAAACAGATCAGTTAGGAAGATCTTTTTATATAAGGCATCATACATAATTTTTAAGGGGATGGTTTGGGGTAACATCATCGGTTTGGCATTTTATTTTCTGCAATCGCAATTCCGGATCATCCGGCTGGACCCGGTGAATTATTATGTGGATTATGTGCCGGTTACACTGAATGTATATTATTTACTCGCCCTCAACGTGGGAACATTCCTGGTTTGCTTTCTGATGCTGATCATTCCATCCTACTACATCACCCGGATTGTTCCTTCCAAAGCATTGAGGTATGAATAAATTAATTAGGGCAATTCCTTGCCAGTTGCTGCTATATATATCCTGAACCAATCCTCACGTGAAAGCTTAATTTCTGTCGATCCGACTGCTGATTTCAGGTGCTCCAACTTCCCGGTTCCTATGATGGGCACTATACCAGAAGGATGTGTCAGTAACCAGGCGAGTATCAACTGGCTGATATCACTTATTCCCAGTTCATTAGAAATTTCGTGCAGTTTTAAATGAATACGTCTGCTCTTTTCATCAATGGGTTGTATTAGTTTTCCACCAGCCAAAGGCGACCATGACATCGGCATAATATCTTCTTTCATGCAATAATCCAGATTGCCATTATCGAAATGCTCCAATTGGTAAGGTGAGATTTCAACTTGGTTAGCTACCAGCTTTTTGTCAAATGATGCGTACAATGCATCGAACTGTAACGGGTTGAAATTGGAAACTCCAAAATGTATCACTTTACCTTCTTTTTCCAATTGATAGAAAGCTTCCGATACTTCATCCAGGGAAATAACAGGATCAGGCCGGTGAATGAGCAATAGATCAATATAATCTGTTGCCAGGTTTTTTAATGAATTATTGACACTCTCTATAATATGGCTTTTACTGGTATTATAAATCTTGATTTTTCTGTCTGGAAACTTATCAGATTTCAATTGAATGCCACATTTGGTTACAATTTCCATCGAAGTTCTCAATCCAGGCTTATGCTTTAGGATATGCCCGAATACTTTTTCGCATTCGTAGTTTCCATAAATATCCGCATGGTCGAAGGTGGTTATTCCGAGTTCCAGCACGTTTTCAATATAATGTTGAAGCTCTTTTTCTGACATGTGCCAGTCCAATAACCTCCAAAATCCCAAACTGATCCTTGATAAATCTGTTTTTTTTGATATTTTTCTTCTGTCCAAACCTGTATTTTAAATTTTTTCTAAAAATAATTCAAAAAATAATAGCATTTTAAATGCTTGATAAACAATAACAAATGATATTATTTGAAAATATTTTCATTTATTTTGAATTTTTTTTGAGGGTAGGGGGTACAATTTTAAAACTGAATGGTACTAATAAGTGAAAAACAAGCAAACAGGTCAGAGGAAACAATTAATGATCCGTCTATAAAACGACGAGAACAACAAGCAAGCGGAGACGCGTAAGAACCAAAAAGGTACTTACGCGTCTTTAAATTTTAGGACTTCCCATTAAATTATTCATAAATTTTCTCTTCATCATGCTTATGAATCAAACGCTGTGATTCTTTTTAATTCTCTTTGAAACTTTTTCATGCCCAAATTGTATACTGAGTTACCTGAGTTAAAATTATTAGGGCAAAACGGAGAGGTGACTTCCGCTTGCCTTGTTGTAAAAAGGGTCAGTTATGAAAAACAATCTGGCCCTTTTCTCTTTCACATTATACTGTTATTTAGAGGTCAATCAAACAAATAATTTTAATAAAAAGGTAACATATTGAAGCGATTGCAGTATAAACCCTTTGACAACAGGATTATTTCCTTTCATTACCACTGTTTCAAATGAGCGAATAAAGGTATTGAACATACCCTACCGCTTGCGCTGTTGTTAAGGGGTCAGTATTTAATTACTGACCCTTTTTTTATTGATTGATTTCTTTAATTTTTTCTGCTTCGCAAAAACCCGTTTCTAAAAAAAATAAGCTGTTTTCCTTTCAAATAGTTCCATGAAAAACCCCGTAAATTATTTACATTTGCGGGCATACAATAATCGTATTCTATAATTGAATAAAACAATAAAAATCCTTTTCAAATATAAAGATGGAGAAGTTGGCTAAAGCAGTGCTGAACTTTCGTTGGCTCATCATTGCAATTGTATTTATACTGACCATATTCCTGGGTTTTCAGATTAGGAATATGCAAATCAATTCGGATGTCGTAAGTGCTTTGCCTGACGATGATCCTGATGTGGCATTATTCAAAAAAGTAGGGCAGGATTTTGGAGGAAACAAAATAGGAATGATCATCTTGGAAGCTGACGACATCTTCAATAATGAAGTTATTTATGATGTTAAGAAATTAACCGACTCTATTGAGATGATGGAAGGTATAGCTTCTGTAACGAGTATTACAAATATCATTGATATTAAAAGCGATGAGTTTGGTTTTGAAATCGGTAAACTGATCGATGAATACAATTTGCCATATCCTGATGAAGATTTGTTGCGATTAAAAGATCGTGTATTTTCAAAGGAAATGTTCAGGGGCGTTGTTGTATCAGAAGATGCCACAGCCACACTGATCATGTTTACACTTACGGATGGTGCCGATATTCAAACAGTGGGCAGGGCAGTAATTGACAAAGCTACATCACTGAACCTGAATGAGAATCTCTATTATGCAGGTATGCCTATGATGGTGACAGCTATATCTGAATTGATCTCGCATGATTTAATTAGACTGTTACCTATTGCTTTCCTCGTGATAGCTTTTGTTTTATTTTTTAGCTTCAGGAGTTTCAGAGGAGTGTTTCTCCCACTAATAACAGCAGCGGTGGCAATTGTATGGACTTTGGGAATAATGGTACTGGGGGGCTATAAAATGACGATGGTAACCAATAATATTCCCAT
>PKSW01000183.1 GCA_002869465.1 Marinilabiliales bacterium | reverse complement strand
TTCGTAAAGACAAGCTCTGATTGTTGCTTCTTTTTTTCCAGAAGCCAAATAAAACTTGATAATCATAAAAAGGAGAAATTAAGGAGAAATTAACCCTTATTTCAGCCTTATTTTCAAGCTTCAAAATTTGGATTGTGGATTTGATTGCGCCCAACAATCTCTCAAAACCCCAGGAGTGGTGGAATTGGTAGACACGTTGGACTTAAAATCCAATGACCATTGCGGTCGTGCGGGTTCAAGTCCCGCCTCGAGTACTTAAAAGGCGCTGAAAAGCGCCTTTTTTGTAATTTATTATATTTCCTGAAATCCTTCAATGGCGCACTCATTCTGCACTTGACAGTCACATAAACAACCACAAGAAAGTGTTTAAAAATGCGAATTAATTCGTCCGCAGGGAGGAAAAAAGTTGTTTTTCAGCAAATTTCCATCAAATTTTTACTGCTTTCTGTTGACCAATTCTCATTAGTTCAAAGAGATCTTTATTGTAAATCCCGTCAAGATTGTGTATTTTAATTCTGTTTCCTGTTTAGTTTTCATCAAATTCGTTGAAGTCGAATTTATTATTTGTATTAAATTGTCCACATGAACTAATATTCTATTTTGAACATCTTCCGTTTGTGATAACTTATTGTATTTTAATCGTACATAATATATACTTCATGAATAATTAAAAGCTTATATATTCTATATGTTCTTTATCTAGATATATTGCTTAATTTATGAAACACCAAAGATTCTAAATTAATTAAAGTTTATTAATCTAGTTACAATTTATTATTCAGACTTTTAGATCATTTCAAACCCTGTTATTAAGAATATTTCCATATTACAAAAGCTATTTTATATCATATATAGATACTTGAATATAACTATTTTATGACAGTATATTTACATTGTCTATCAATAAATATACAGAATATGCCAGTTCAAGTTAAAAGATTATTGTTGGTTTTTGCCTTTTTTATAGCGATATCGGTAGCGCTAATATACTTCCTGACTCCCAAATCATTCGGAGAATACGGACATTATCGCGGAAAGGCCCTTGAAGAAATTTCAAGTACTGAAATTAAATATGTTCAAATGGATGATTGCGCTATGTGTCATGATTCAATAGCTGAATTAAAAAACTCGGGTTTGCATGCAACGCTTCAGTGTGAAGTGTGTCATGGCCCTGGATTTAATCATATTGAAGATTATGAAAACAACAGGATGGAAATTCCGAATGAAGGGCAATTTTGTATGCGTTGTCACATAATGAATGCTGCGAGTCCAAAAAAAGTAATAAAACAGATTGATGCCGTTGAGCACGCTGAAGGTGAAGATTGTATAACTTGTCATAATCCACATCAACCATGGCTTTAGAAAATAAAAACTTATCAAGACAGGAATTTCTTAAAAAATTGGGTCTATTTGCAGGTGGTGTAGTGTTTGTTTCCACAATAAATCCCTTAAAAATGGTTTTTGCTACGGAAAAACCAAAGAATGGAAAATGGTACGGAATTGCTATCGATATTGAAAAATGTATCGGTTGCGGAAGTTGCGCCAGGTCTTGTAAAATTGAAAATGATGTTTCACAAGAACCTTTCTACTTCCGTAATTGGGTTGAGCAATATACCATTACAAACGAGCATGAAATAAAAGTTTCCTCTCCCAACGGGGGGATTGACGGCTTCGAGCAGCCTGTGCCCGATGAAGATATTTATAAAACATTTTTTGTACCCAAAATGTGCAATCATTGCTCAGATTCGCCCTGCACACAAGTTTGCCCGGTCGGCGCTTCGTTCGACTCGCCGGAAGGAATTGTTTTAGTCGACCAGACCTATTGCATTGGTTGCGGATATTGTGTTCAGGCCTGCCCTTACGGTTGCAGATATATTGATCCATTAAAAGGTGTTGCTGACAAATGCACACTATGCTCTCATCGGTTGGAAAAGGGTTTAGATCCGGCTTGCATGATGATTTGCCCGACACATGCCAGGATTTATGGTGATTTAAACAATAAAAACAGTGAGGTCTCTTTGTTTTTAAAAGAACATAATTGCGCTGTTTTAAAACCACATTTAAATACCCATTCCAAATTATTTTATAACGATTTAAATCAGGAGGTACATTAAAAATGGATAAAACACAATCATTATATGAAGCCTTATCAAAAGTTGAGGGCTTTATTTATCCAAATGAAATAAGCCTGAACTGGGATATGTTGATTGTAATGTATCCATACATTACTGGGCTTGTAGCTGGTGCATTTATACTCGCATCCCTAAACAGAGTTTTTAATATAAAAGCATTGAGACCAACCTATGAGATTTCGTTATTAGCAGCGCTTTCATTTATGCTAGTAGCTACCATGCCATTAATTATTCATTTAGGGCAGCCATTTCGGTTTTACGAAATGCTGGTAACCCCTCATTTCACATCCGCCATGGCACTGTTTGGATTTGTTTATTTATGGTATTTAATGGTGGTTTTGTTGCTGGAAATTTGGTTCGATTACAGGTATGATATGGTTATCTGGTCGCAACAAAAAAAAGGGTTGATGAAGTATGTATATAAAGCTCTTACGCTGTGGATCAGCGATACTTCACCCGAATCGAGAAAAACGGATGAAAAAATAGGATATTTTATTACAGTTGTCGGTATTCCTTCGGCTTTTCTGCTTCATGGCTATGTAGGTTTTATCTTCGGAGCTATTAAAGCCAATCCTTGGTGGTCGACCGTTATGATGCCGGTAATTTTCCTTTTCTCAGCCATGGTTTCAGGTATAGCGCTCATCATGTTTATCTATATGCTGGTTTCCTACCTTAGAAAACAAAAAATAGATATGAATGCGTTGGATACAATCGGAAAATACTTGTTTTACATATTAATTTTAGATTTTACTCTTGAAAGCCTTGACCAGATACATAGAATCTATGTTGCTGATGAATCTTTTGATATCTTGAAGATATTGGTCCATGGTAAATTATTCGTTACCTTTTTTATTATTCAGATAGGCATTGGCACGCTAATCCCGCTTGCAACCCTGGCCTATCTTCAATTTAAAAAACCAAGTGACAGAGTGAGAAAAATCATTTACGCCACGATTAGTATTTTCGTGTTGGTTGGTATTTTTTACATGAGGTATAATGTCGTTATTGGTGGCCAGTTATTCTCAAAAAGTTTCTACGGGTTTACAAGCTATAAAGCAAATGTATTGTATGATACTGACGCATTATTATCATTAGTGTTATTCATTGTTCCATTTTTCATTTTAGCATTTTTACTTTGGCTTTTGCCACCCTGGAAAAAGATTGAGCATTAGTAATGAAGCAGTGCGGGTTGGTCGCATTTCATTCTGACGTAAGTTGTTCTTTATATACAATCATTCATATGTAATATAATTAGTTATGGCAACAAATCATCCCGAATTAAGTAATCAAGAATTAACTGACAAACTCAACTTAATTGAGAAAAGGTTATCCATTCTTGAGGCAGCAAATAAAATCGTGTCATCAGATCCCATAGAATATATAGAAATTGACCCGATTCAACAAATAAAAAAAGTTTCTGAGGATTCTCTTATTGAATCGAAAATTGGTGAATCAGGATTAGCCTGGCTGGGAAATATTGTTTTGTTCTTTGGAATAACATTTATCTTTCAATTTATACAAAATTCAGGATTTCAATATGGAGCAGCATTATTTGGATACATTATTGTTGCGGGAATTTTCCTCCTTGCTTATTTGCTAAAAAATACTTACCCTAAAATGGCATCAATCTTTGCCCTAAATGCCAATTTGATTCTATTTTATGTGACGTTGCGATTGCATTTTTTTAGCGGTAATCCAATAATTGGGAATAAATCAATTGAACTATTATTATTATTAATAGTCGTTGCTGTACAATTGTTTTTTTATGTAAAAAAGAAGTCAATTACATGGACAGGAATTAACTTAGTGATAATAACAATTACTGGCATTGTAAGTGATAATACTCATTTTATGCTGGCAATGGCTGTTGTTATAGCCGCATTCGCAATTATACTTCTTTATCGTTATAATTGGATCCGGTTGCTTTATTTATCTATTGTTCTGGTTTATCTGATTTTTTTAATCTGGTTCATGAATAATCCATTTATGGGTCATCCATTAAAAGCTATAACATCGCATGAATATGGTTTCATTTATCTTTTTGCTGTCGCAGCTATTTTTTCTTTGATCGCATTAGTTAAAGAGTCCAATTCTATTTCGCCTGATGCCATAATCGGTGCTGTTATTTTAAATGGGATTGGATTTTCATTGCTTTTATCCTTATTTGTTATGTCCTTCTTCAAGGATGACTATGTGTTATTGATCAGTTCGGTTTCTATTTTTTGCTTGCTTTATTCCGTATTATTAGAAATACGATCTAATTGGAAAATTGCAGCGGCCCTATATGCGCTATATGGTTTTATAACATTAAGTATTGCTGTCCACGCAATTTATGATTTTCCTCAAGCGTATTTTTTACTTTCAATACAAAGTATACTTGTATTACTTATGGCTATTTGGTTCCGAAGTAAGTTCATTGTTTTTATGAATACCATACTTCTAATTAGTCTGCTAATTTTTTACCTTAGAACTTCCACTTATATTGATAGCATTAATATTTCTTTTTCAATAGTTGCTTTATCAACAGCAAGAATTTTGAATTGGAAGAAAAACAGGCTAACCATTCAAACTGACATGTTAAGAAATGTGTATCTTTTGATTGGATATGTGATGGTTTTAATTACGCTTTATCATTTGATACCTGACAGATACATTACGCTCTCATGGACTGCTGCTGCAGTAGTTTATTTTGTGCTTAGTTTAGTATTAAAAAACGTAAAATACAGGTATTTGGCATTGGGAACTATGTTAGCTGCTGCATTTTATTTGTTCATAGTTGATTTGGCCCGAATAGAATTGGTTTATCGAATCATCGCATTAATGTTTCTTGCCATGATTTCGATAGGATTATCCATATATTACACAATAAAATCAAAAAGAAAAGTTGAGAATGAATAGTTGCTTTAATTATTGTTGAGTGTAGCTCTAAGAAATATGTAAATCCTTCTGATATCTATAATCGAAAATATTTTTTCTCCAGATATTACATGAACCAAAAACTACGTATATCTTGAATTAATTCTTATTGGAATACTGATTAGTTGAATTATTTAGAGTTTTACACTCAGCCCAAATGTAAACCCAAAGCCTGTCCCTGCTGCCAGTTCAAGGTTCATACCCCAAACACTGCTCCAGTACCATCGGCCACCAACCTGAATACCCAGGTCAGGATATATATCCTCTCCAAAACTTACCCCAGCCCTTGCGCCTGCATAAAAATCATAATTCGCAGGTATCCCAATGAGATAATTCCAGTGATAATCAGCTTTCATCATAAAACCACCTTTAAATTTTTCACCCGGAAAAGGGAATACTGCATGTACTTCTGGTGTTAGTGTTACGTCTTTGTGAAGCGCGAAATCAACTGAGAAATAGGCAGGAATTCCTTTTTGATAGATACCAGCACCAAAATTGATTTGTTTTTCTCCCCTTGCCAAAGGAGCTGTGCCCCTGTTTTGTGCGAGAAGACCCATAGTTAAGAATGAGATAACTAATAATAATGTAACTTTTTTCATTTGAATTTAAATTCTGTTGATTAATACTATTTATTAAAGTTGAACTACAGTTGCATTGATAACAGGGGTTAGTTTATATTTACCATTTCCTGTCATTACAATTGATTTATCCGGATCAAAGTTCAAAACAATTTTATATTTCAGGTTTGGCTGAAGTTGAGCATGCACCTGTATTTTTATACCTGATGTTTGTGCACTCGGTGTATCCAGATCATATGTTGCTCC
>PKSW01000475.1 GCA_002869465.1 Marinilabiliales bacterium | reverse complement strand
CTTGCCTGGCACGGTGAAAAAGTGACCGGAGAACATGATGGTATGATCGAACTTAAAGAAGGATGGTTAAGCTGGAACGATGATAAATTAACCGGTGGTGAATTTATTATTGATATGAGCAGCATCACAAATACCGACCTAAAGGATGCTGAATATAATGCCAAGCTTGTCAACCATTTAAAATCTGATGATTTTTTTGGTGTAGAAAAATTTCCAACTGCCAAACTCGAAATTAAAAGCAGTGAAAATTTCAGTAATAGCAAAGCGAAAGTAAAAGCGCACTTAACTATTAAAGATATAACACATCCGATTGAGTTTGAAGCTCAAAAAGACGGAAATTGGTTTATGGCAGAAATTGTTGTTGACAGATCAAAGTATGATGTACGCTATGGATCCGGATCTTTCTTTGATAATTTGGGAGATAAAATGATATACGATGATTTTACTATGACCGTGAAGATCGCGACCATTGATGAAAGTACTTCAGCTTTATAGCTGTAATTATATATTCTCTTGATCGGCTTTGATTCATTCGGGGCCGATTTTTTTATGCCATCCTGTAAGGCATTCTAGTTATAAGAAAGGGTTGCTAATTCGGTTCGCCAGCCGATTACATGGTGCTTTTGAAATTTCCAGACGGGTTCCTGTTTGCAAAATCTGCCCGTTCTCAATGATGGAAATTCTATCAGCCAGTTGGGCAACTTCATGATAATCATGTGTTACGTGTAAAATAGTTTGACCTTGCTGATGGATATCCTTCAGCAAGGTTACCATTTCTTCTTTCAACAAAATATCAAGCGACGACAGGGGTTCGTCAAGCAGCAATACGGCAGGCTTCATAATAAGGGTGCGAGCCAATGCCACCCGCTGGTGTTCTCCCCCGCTTAAAGTTTCCGGATAGCGTTGAAGTAGCTTTGAAATACCCAGTTTTTCCGCCATTTGATGTACTTCAAAATCAATTTCTTTCTTGCTGATTTTTCGGCAGTTCAGTGAAAATGATATGTTTTTAAATACTTTTTTATGTGGAAATAATGCAAGGTTCTGAAAAACAATACCAACATTTCGCTTATTCAACGGCTGATGGGTAATATCTTCACCGGCTACCATTATGCTTCCTTTTTGTATATCCCTGGTGCCACTAATGGCTTCCAACAGCAGTGATTTGCCGGATCCGCTCTCCCCAAGAAGAAAATAATATTCTCCCTTATTAATACGGAATGTTGCGGAGTTCACTGCAAATGTTCCCGCGTATATGGTTACATCTTTAACGTGTAGCATAGCGTCGGCGTGTAAAAAGGCGAATAATGATAAATACAATCAATGCTATACAAATAAAAAGTAATGCAATAGGTCGGGAAGCTTCCAGTCCGAAAGAAGCAAAACGGTCGTAGATCATTACCGGGGTTACCATCGGGTAATAGGCAATGATAACAATGGCTCCAAATTCGCTCATACCACGTGCAAACATCATGATCATTCCAGAGATAATGCCATTTTTAGCCAGCGGTAAAGAAATGGTGAAGAATGTTTTTGCCGGTGAAGCCCCCAGATTCATAGCTGCATACTCGAGGCGACGGTCAATGGACTCGAAACTATCGCGTGCTGCATTAAAAAGAAACGGCAGGCTCACAAATGCCATGGCAATAATAACACCTCCAATCGTCCCTATAAAGCTTAATCCCAATCCTGCCGCTGCTTTTCCAAAGATGGCGTTTTCTGACACAACACTGAGCAATGCAATGCCTGCTGCACTATGCGGAATAACCACAGGTAAGTCGATAATTCCCTGGATAATGCGTTTTCCGCGAAATGTATGGCGTGCCATGAGCCAGGCCAGAGGAATAATACCCAGGCTAAAGATTAGTGTCGCCGCCATGGCACTTCCCAGGGTAAGCAGTATGCTGTGTGTTACTTCGGTATCCTGCAGCGCTTCAGCAATACTGCTTCCGCTTGTGTGTAAAAACATGCCTGCCAGTGGCGCGATCACAAAAAGCAACACCAACGCCCCGGCCAGCATCATAAATACAGAAAAGATATGTATTCGGTTACCCTGTATCATTTTTTAGAGCTCATGATACCAGATTCCATTAATGGATTTTACGGCCCTGTCAGAAAAAAAGTCTGCCGAAGGATAAATAATGAAACGCCCGCCGTCAGTTTCACCCTGGTCAATTAACAACACTTCCGACTGGTCATTCCTATTCATAACTTCACTGTATGTGAATGCTGCACGGTAACCGTCCACTGAAGAAATTGTGAACATTCCGGTTTTTAATGCTTCGCGACTCAGTGGGAAAAAGGATGCGAGTTGGTTTTTCAGCAGGACTCCGTTAAAAGGTGTAACGGCATGAATACCACGACCCCGGCCATAAAATATATTGGGATAACTGATTTCATTATCTTCAGGCATATCCGAAATACGGGATATTTCCTGCTCATCATTATCATAGATGCCCATGCTTTCAGAAAACATGGGGTTTATTTCACGGTTCACTTCAAAATACTGATCAAGAGATTTTATAGTAATTCGGCTTGGGTTGCTAATATTTCTTTCCGTGAGCAAGTCAGCCGCTGCGATCAACCGGGGTTCTTCAGGTAAAGGCCAATATTCTTTGGTCTTGCTGGGTACAATTTGCATCACCCGGGTTCCAATAATGATCTCATGACGATGAATCGGATAAAAAATTTCTCCCCAGCTGAATATTACTTTTTCTCCTGCATCATTACTGATCTCAACAAAGGCATCAATAATCGGGTTAAATTGTTCGGCATTCTTTTTTATTAATGGGACAGTATTTAGAATGTCATAAAGTGATGGCCCGTCATATCGGTAGGCGCCTATAAATTTGTTACTGTCAGCAGTCCATGCTGTTTCTTTTACAATCACCGAATGCAATGGCAAACTGGTCAAATCGATTTCTATCTGGCCTTTTGTTTCACCATCCACAATAATTTTTTCCAGAGGCAGTAAATGTGTTGCTTCGTTATCATAAAAATCATTGGTAGCGTCATTTGTGTCAACCGCGGGTAATAATACAGTTGGCTTTTTTTCATTTGATATGGTTGTACATTTTCCAAAAAGGAAAAAGATCGTGATGATGACTAAATTTGATACAAGAATTTTTTTCATTGGGTTAATTTATAATAGATGAATACCATGCAGGAATTTCTATTGATTTTGTCGATAAAACAGGTTGAATAGTAGGTTGTCCATGGTTTTCCAAAATATCCCTACCGTTTGTCAGCATAAACTGTAGAAATTGGGTTGCTCCACTGGGATTATTCCCATTATCCGGAAGACAGATACCATACACCATTGCTTCGCCACACTTGGTAATGCGTTGTTCACGGCTTGTTCCATCCACTTCGGTACAAACCGAAGCATACCAATCATCAAGGGCAGGATTACTCAGGTTGATGCTGTCGGGTAGCCACAGGACAGACAAGTTGTGCTGTTGTAAAACCGAGCTGTAATGAAATATAAAATCAATGGTTCCTGTTTCCAATAAGGGAAGCAACTCGGTACCTTTCGGACGAATAAATTTCTGATCTTTATTCAGTAACCCCTGCTGTAAACCATGTATTTGTAATTTTTTTTCTGCCAGTCCCATCACAATCTCTGTTCTGTAGCCTGAAGGATCATGATTGGGATTCGAGCGGCCAAAGTGTACATCATCTCTTAAAAGGATTTCATGCCAATTGGTTTCACTTATTTCATTACCCCACTTTGATCCGGGTTCGTATCCAATCGCCATTTTATTACCGGCAAACAAAATATTAAAGTTCGTATAATCAGGGATCATCAACTGGTCGATCAACGCATAATCAGCCACGGCAAGCACATCACAGGCTTTATGCAACTCCGTAATTTTTCTGATACAGGTTAAACTGCCGGCACCTTCCAGTTGGACTTTAACACCAGGATGCAAATTTTCGTAAGCTTCAGCAATCGCATGCAATGGCACCGACAGGCTTCCGGCATGAAATACCTTGATCACTTCCTGCTGTCGCTGACACGATGTCGATATAAAAAAAAGGCATCCGAGAAAAAAAGTAATATATTTTTGAATCATGTTAGGCTAATTAATTTCAATTTGCCGATTCAAAATTACTATTTTATCAATAATTTGTAATCTAAATAAGCGCTTCTTTTCTCTTAAAATTGGAAGTGAACTCCGGTTAACTTTTCTGAAACTTCCCAAAGTCTTTTCGCATCTTTTTTATTATGTGAAGCTGCATTTGATTCTACAACAACCGGATCGCCTTTCATCCCTCTATGTGGTCCATAATACTGTCCGCCCATAACATTCGTGTCAACGGACGCTCTAATTTGTGGCAACGCCCCTTGCGCCTGGTCCTGTGAAATCAATTTAAAGACAGGCATTAATAATTTAAACCAAAATTTCCCATCGAGATACCTTGCCAGGTTGGTTTGAGCCACCCCAGGATGGGCAGCAACAGCAATTGAATGCATCCCACTATGTTCCAGTTTTCTTTGCAGTTCATAGGTAAACAACAGGTTAGATAATTTTGACCTCCCATAAGATTTTATGGGTGAATAGCCTTTTCCCTCTTCAAACAACAAATTATCGAAATCCATTTTACCTTGTTTATGGGCAGAGCTGCTTACATTTACAATTCTGGAATCCGGTGTTTTCTTAAGCAGGTCAAACAATAATCCTGTCAGAGCGAAATGCCCGAGGTGGTTGGTTCCCATTTGGGCTTCAAAACCATCTTTTGTCAAGAAGTAAGGTGTTGTCATAATCCCCGCGTTGTTGAGCAGTACATCCAGCCGTTTGTATTTTTCGTGGAATTTGGCAGAGAACTTACGAATCGAATTTAGATCAGACAAATCAAGCTGCATGGTCACAATATTGCCCACAGGATGGCTTTTTTCAATGTCTGTTTTTGCCTTGTTACCATTATCAACTGACCGGCTGGCCAACACTACTTCAGCACCCTTCCCAGCAAAAGCTTTTACTGATTCATAACCCAGGCCACTATTACCGCCGGTTACAATGATTACTTTTCCTGTTAGATCGGGGACATTATCTATAGTCCATTTTTCTTTGTTCATATTTTTTAATTATAAAACTTTTTTATACTAATCTAAAACATTATAACAAATTTAAATTCAATTTGTTTTGGAGCGACAAAAAATAGAGTATGCGCACAGAATCGTCTTGTTTAGAATTCCAATATCAGTCCTTCTTTTATTTTTCTACTTTTCTGATAAAATAATTATATCCTTAGGCCTCAAAATTTTCTTTTCATAACCATTTAACATTGTGTTAATCATAGCCAATCCGATTTGGGTTGTATTCACCACGGAATTTGGAGATATGACTTTGACCGACTGAACCAGCCACATAAAATAATCGTACAAAAACTGGTAGCTTTTTGTCCGCGATTTTATTCCCTTTAACGGGATGATCATTCCTGGTCTGAAAGCAAATGCTTGCTTAAAACCAAGTTTCAGTATATCATTTTCAGTTTTTCCTTTTACTCTTGCCCACATGACCCTGCCTTTTTCGGAAGAATCTGTCCCCTGCCCCGAAACATAGTTGAAGGTCATATCTGGATTGTTGTCAAACAATGTTTTGGCAAGAGCCATTGTATAATCGTAAGTGATTTTTTTATACTGATCTTCGTTCAATCCAGCTGCACTGATCCCCAAACAATAAAAACAGCCATTATAGCCTTCCAATTTATCTTTTACAGTTGTGAAATCGGAAAAATCCTTATGAACTAATTGTTTTAGTTTCTTATGGTCAACATCAACTGTATTTCTACCAATAACAAATACTTCGTCTATTGATTCATGGTCAAGGCACTCCAGCAAGACTCCTTTTCCAACCATTCCGGTTGCTCCAGTTATGATTACTTTTTTCATTCCATTACTTTTTATTATGCATATCTGTTAGCTTTTAACCTACTGCGCTTGCTTGATTTGTTTTAATAAATTTTGTTTTTAATTGGGATAACTTTTTAAAACAAGAATATTCTAATATCAAAACATCTAATCGATTAATGTTATTTTTTGAATCCGACTGTTTAATCCGGGTGGTAGCCAACCTGACCTGATAACCACTCTCATATAGCATTTTCCGGTAACCTCCGGTAGTTTTAACTTGAGGTTTGTTTGATATTTTTTATCTATTGTCAAACCCGAGATATCTTCTACTTCTTTATATAAAACCACATCTCCTCTCTGAAAAATGGCAACGGCAATCACCGAGTTGAGACTATCTGATAAAATTGTTACTGGTTTCCCAAGGGGATTTTTTATTGTAATTGGGATGACGATTTCCGTATTTGCTGTGTATTCATGTTCTTCTAAATCGATGTCTATTTCCAGAAAATTATAGGTTCGATAGTTCTTTATATTTGTTACATACATTTTCTCTCCTGTAGATATTTCTATACTATCCTGTTCGGGTATCGGAAATGAAGTTTCATTATTGATCCAAAACCCTCTTTCATTATTAAACAGCACGACCTCACTACCTTGTAAACCTTGTTCAAACCTTCCAATATCAAACTGATTCTTACGGTATAGCAGTGAATTATATGTGAAAGTGTTCTTGTTGGCATAATACAAGTATTTCGAGGCTCTCTGGTATGAATTAACGAAAACAACCGGCTTATTTCCCGCTTTCTCATGCAGTTCTTCAGCCCATGTATCCCAATTATGAAATTCGACCCTAAAATGATGTTTATATTCTTCGGGCAAATAATTCACCATCATAATCCCTCGCAGAGCCAGAATGCACAAACCGCTAATGATGCCTATTATATATATTGCTTTAATAACTTTCCTCCTATTTCGTATTCCTTGAAATGCGATGATTATTAATGGGATAAAAGCTGTACTAGTCCAGTTGGCTTCAACATGCCCCCTAAAAGACATTATAAAACCAATAAACAATACTCCAAATGCATTGTATTTCAGCGATCTGTAAAATTCATCTTTAGGTTTGAAAATAAATCCGAAGTAAATCAATATTAAAGCAATAAGAGGGTTCAATATCCCAATTTGTCCTAATATAAATTCGTAAACGCTTTGCCATTTAAAAGTGAATGCGGCGGATCTTTCAACCAAGTGATAATATGGTGTAACAAAATTATGTTTGACCTGCCATATAAAATGAGGAATCATTAAAATAGAAGTAATAGCAACAATTATCCAAAATGATTTTTGCTTCAGCAATTTTAGGTTTGAGAGCACAGTAAAAAAAACGACAAGCACTCCGGTATATTTACTATAAAAAAGAGCGGCAATAGTTATTGAAAGCAGCAAAGTATTCAGCCAATTATCTTTTTGTAAATAGTTGCGGTAAAGAATAAAAAATACAGTGCTAAAAAAAATTAACGGTACATCAGGAACAGCTATAAAGCCGCCAACATGAATAATTAAAACAGAAAACCATAAAACAAAAAACAGCAAATAATTCTTAACCTCAGCAATTTTTATAACAAGGGCCAAAGCAATGACAGACGACAAACAGATGATCAACCGCACACCCACCTCATTAGTTGTTAGTAATGTTCCCACTTTAATAAACAGGGCAATCATGGGTGGGTGGTCAAAATAACCCCAGGCTAAATCAGTTGAATAATAGTAGTAATACGCCTCGTCGTGAATAAGCTCAGTAAACCCAGCTTGTAAAAGATTGATGAGCAACCAAAAAAGCAGAATACCATAATACAGGTATTTCGACTGTGTCCAATGCGTTTTTTTAAACTGTTTAGTCTCTAATTCCAATATGAGTTTAGGCTTTGAATATGGAAATTAAAAATATCTGTAAAATTAGAAAAAGATCAAAAGCCGTTGAGCCAATTTCAGTATTATACGCTTTTTGTATCCTAACTAATTAACTACTTTTGCGGCAAATTAAATTATATGGCAAAAATTATTGGTATTGGAAGTGCTTTGACTGATTTACTCATTAAACTTGAAAATGATCAATTACTTGATGAATTAAAGCTTCCAAAAGGCAGTATGACCTTGGTGGATGCTCAAATAAAAGACATGATTGCAAATAAGACGTTTCACCTCGAAAAAGAACTTGTTTCAGGCGGTTCCGCAGCAAATACGATACACGGATTAGCGAAACTTGGTATGCAAACTGCTTTTTGGGGAAAAGTTGGTAATGATGCTACCGGAGACTTTTTTTATTCGGATCTTGAAAAAAGCTCGATTCAGCCAATGCTTATTCGTACTTCAACCGATTCAGGTATTGCAAGCACTTTAATAAGTCTTGACGGTGAAAGAACATTTGGTACTTATCTTGGGGCTTCTGTAGAACTTTCAGGTGATGAACTAGATGAAAAAAATCTAGAAGGTTTCGACATACTTCATATTGAAGGCTATATAGTATATAACCATGATTTACTGGAAGCTGTTTTAAGAAAAGCTAAACAGGCAGGTCTCATGATTTCATTGGACTTGGCAAGCTATAATGTAGTTGAAGATAATTTGGATTTTCTGAAAGATATGGTTGCTCGCTATGTTGACATTGTTTTTGCCAATGAGGAAGAGTCGAGGGCTTTTACAGCTAAAGCTGACCCCTTGGAAGCACTTCATATTTTAGCTGAAAATACTGAGCTGGCAGTAGTAAAAGTAGGCCGAAACGGCTCATTAGTAATGTTCGAGGATACTTTGTACAAAATACCACCGGTACCAACAACTGCTATCGACACAACCGGTGCAGGTGATTTATATGCTTCCGGGTTTTTATATGGCTTTATCAATAATCTGGGAATTATGAACGCAGGTTATCTGGGATCATTAATGGCATCCAAAGTGATTGAAATTTACGGCGCTAAAATACCGGAAACCTCAATTGCATTTATCAGAAAGGAAATCGCATCGTTAGGTTCAATTTAATCAGTATAAATAGTTAAATAGCTGCTAACGAAAAACTTATTTTATTACATTTGCCCACCTATAAATTTTAAAGTGCTAACCATTTAAGAATACGATTATTATGAAGGTTTTTAAGACGACTGAAATTAGGAATGTTGCGTTGATTGGTGGAGCTAAGTCAGGGAAAACTACCATGGCTGAGTCCATGCTTTTTGAAGGAAAATCAATCAATAGGAAAGGAACTGTTGAAGATCATAATACTGTTTCCGACTACAAACAAATTGAGATTGAAAGGCAGCATTCTGTCCATTCATCCTTGCTGAATACCATTTTTAACGATATAAAAATAAATATCATTGATACTCCGGGATTTTCAGATTTCGTAGGAGAAACCATCGCTGCTATTGATGCTGCCGACACAGCACTTTTCCTGGTGAACGGACAATCTGGTGTTGAAGCTACCACAGAAACCGCTTGGAGACAAACAGCCGCCAATAATACACCGGTATTCTTTTCAATCAACCAGTTAGACCATCATGGGGCTAATTTTGATGAAACCATCCGTTCGCTGAAAGATTACTTTGGTGAAAAAGTTACCATCGTTCAATACCCGGTAAATGCCGGTGAAGGTTTCAATACCGTGATTGACCTCATCCTGATGAAACAACTTACATTTAAAGATGGCGGTGGTGCACCTGAAGTTACTGATATTCCTGATTCAGAAAAAGATAAAGCAGAAGAATTACACCTGACTTTGGTTGAAAATGCAGCCGAAGGTGACGAAGCACTCATGGAAAAATATTTTGAGCACGATACGCTTACCATGGACGAAATGAGAGAAGGTGTAAGGTTAGGAATGGTTTCCAGAAGTATCTTCCCGGTGATGTGTTCTTCAGCAAAACACGGTATTGGTATACACCGCATTCTGGAGTTTATTACCCTTTCATGTCCTTCCCCTGATCTGATGCCGGTAAAAAAGACCAAAAAAGGAAAAGAATTTTCATGTAACGCAAATGATCCGACAGCTCTCTTTGTTTTTAAGACATCCATTGAGCCTCACCTGGGTGAAGTTTCCTTCTTTAAAGTATTGGGCGGAACGGTTAAAGAAGCACAAGACCTGATTAATACACGGAATGATAATAAAGAAAGGATTTCACAATTATTTATCCTTAATGGTAAAAACCGCGAAAAAGTAGATACTGTTTATGCAGGTGATATTGCTGTTACCATTAAACTGAAAGATGTTAGAACCAGCGATTCATTAATGGATCCAAAAGCTGCAGCAGGTGGCTTTGAACCATTGCATTTACCTGAGCCATTGTACACAATTGCGGTCAAACCTGAGAATTCATCCGATGATGAAAAACTGGGTGCCGTTTTAAATGAAATGCACAAAACAGACCCAACTTTAATCATTGAGTTTTCACGCGAATTAAAGCAGTTGCTCTTAAAATCGCAGGGTGAATTTCATGTGAACACGGTGAAATGGTATTTGAACAATATTCATAAAATTGACATCAATTTATTCCCGCCTAAAATCCCTTATCGTGAAACCATTACCAAATCGGCCCGTGCCGACTACCGCCATAAAAAGCAATCAGGTGGATCAGGACAGTTTGGTGAGGTTCATTTAATGATCCAGCCTTATTTTGAAGGCTATAAAGACCCAACCGATTTCCCGGTTCGTGGTACTGATGTACACGATCTGCCCTGGGGTGGTAAACTGGTATTCAATAACTGTATCGTAGGTGGATCCATTGATCAGCGCTTCCTTCCTGCCATTTTAAAAGGCGTTATGGAACGAATGAATGAAGGCCCTTTGACCGGCTCATACGCCCGCGATATTGTTGTTTACATCTATGATGGAAAAATGCACCCGGTCGACTCCAATGAGATTTCTTTCAAGCTCGCCGGACGTCATGCTTTCAGCACCGCATTTAAAAATGCAGGTCCAAAAATTATGGAACCAATTTGCGATTTGGTAGTGAGTATTCCTGAGGATAATATGGGAGCGGTAATGACTGACCTGCAAGGCAGACGTGCCATCATTATGGGGATGGATTCTGAAGGTAAAAACCAGGTGATCAAAGCAAAGGTTCCATTGGCTGAAATGAGTAAATATGTGACTTCATTAAGCTCTATTACTTCAGGTAGGGGAACGTTTAAGTTAACCTACGACAATTACCAGCAGGTGCCGGGCGATGTTCAGGACAAACTGCTCAAAGAATACGAAGAGTCTTTGGAAGATGAAGATTAATTTCAAATATTAAAACATTAAAAAGGGATTTCAATCGAAATCCCTTTTTTTATTTCAATCTGCTTATTTTATCCCTGTTGCTTAAACATCTTACCTAATTTCATCTTGCCAACAACCAACACATGATACATGGATGGCACAATAACCAGGGTTAAGAAAGTTGCAAAACTCAATCCGAAGATTACTGTCCAACTCATTGGGCCCCAGAATGCTACATTATCACCACCAAAGTAGATATGAGGGTTGAATGTCTCCAAAAAAGCAAGTATATCAACGTTAAGACCGGTTGCCAAAGGTATAAGTCCCAGTACCGTTGTTATGGCTGTTAACAATACAGGGCGCAACCTGGTCTTTCCTCCATCAACAATACATTGCTTGGCAATATCTATTGGCAAATCAGCACCATCCGGAAAGTCAAGTTCTTTTCTTTTGCGCTGTTTTAGCAAACCAATATAATCGATTAATACTATTCCATTGTTTACTACAACTCCCGCTAACGATACTATTCCGATTCCTGTCATAATGACCACGAAGTCCATCTTAAAAGTAGCCAGCCCTCCAAATACTCCAATAGTACTCAACAATACAGTAAAGATAATAATAGCTGGTTTTACAAACGAATTAAATTGTGAAACCAAAATGATAGCAATCAAGGCAACAGCAATTAACAATGCTGTTTCCAAAAAAGCCATAGATTCAGCCTGCTCTTCCTGTTCTCCGGTAAATTCGTAGCCATACCCCTGCGGAAATTCAAAATCTTTCATGATCTGTTTCAACTCATTATTGATTTCAGTTGCATTATATCCCTGCAAAACATTTGAATAAATCGTAATTACCCTGTCCCTGTCAATTCGGGTAATGGCGCCATAAGTTGTGCCATATTCGAAATTAACTACAGCAGATATAGGGACCTGAACGATTTTTCCACTTGATGCGCTGCGGAAAGTAATACGCTGATTTATCAAATCAGCTAAATTATATCTGTAGTTATCATCCAGATTCATCCTGATTTTGTATTCATCTTCACCCGCCTTAAAGTCAGATATATCTTTGCCGAATAAAGCAGTTCTTAGAGCACTTCCTATTTGAGCTGTTGAAAGTCCGTATCGACGCGCTTTTTCCCTGTTGATATGAACGATGATTTCAGGTTTGCCAACATCAAGATCAATTTTTAAACCCTCTATACCAGAAATATTGTTCCTGTTAATTACTGAGCGGATGGTATCCGTTAAATATACAAGGGTGTTAAAATCTTGTCCATGAATTTCAAGATTAATTGGCTTTCCAACTGGTGGACCATTTTTTTGTTCTTCAACTGAAATGGTAATACCAGGATATTGACCCACTAATTTATCCGTTAAATCGTTAAGAATCTTCCAGGTATCTTTCCCCATTCTATCCTCAAATTCGACAAAATTAATTGTGATTAGGCCACGGTTTGATCCACCACTTCTTCCACTCCAGCCTTCACGTTCACCTATAGCTCCTTTTCCGACCGTTGTCAAAACTGATTTTACAATATCAGTATCAGGATCAAGTACTTCAAAAACTTTATTTTCGATTTTGTACATCGCTGAATCCATTACATCAATATCTGTATTAATGGGCATTTCAGCAAGGACATTAATATATTTTGGTGGAGAAGTGGGAAAGTTTACCACCTTTGGATCTGATCCAAAATAAAATGCCATCGTAACAAACATGAGTATAAATGTTCCTGCTATAAGTGCATAAGGGCGCCATCCCTTAAGGGCAAAATTGATAAATTTTATATAGGTTTCCTCTAACCAAGGCAAAGCCACGTTCTGGAACCACATCGCTAACCTTGATAAAAAGAGTAAATCAAGAATTCCTATTAGTGCAAACAGCATTAACAAGGTTCCTATCCAATTTACTTTTAAAACATAAAAAAGCAGTCCAAATAATACAAGTACAAAGGCAGTCGTCAGGCTTTTTTTGGGTTTGGGCAAGACAACATTAGCGCCCTTTTTAAAGAATTGAGCGAAGATTACCGGAATAATAACTAGTGCAACAAACAGTGACGAGGTAAGGACTATAATTAAAGTAACTGGCAAAAACGACATAAATTCGCCCATGAGGCTATCCCAGAATAAGAGAGGAACAAAAGCAGCAAGCGTTGTAGCTGTTGATGAAATGATAGGCATCGCTACTTCCCCTGTTGCTTGTTTTGCAGCTTCAATCACTGAGTACCCCTTCCAAACATACCGGTAAATATTTTCAGTTACAACAATTGCATTATCTACCAGCATACCTAGTGCCAGGATCAGAGAGAAAAGAACGATCATATTGATCTTATATCCTAACATACCCATGATCATAAATGACATGAACATAGACAAGGGAATTGCTATTCCAACAAACAGAGAATTACGTGTTCCTAAAAACAGAAATAAGACAATGATGACGAAAATCATCCCCATAATAATGCTGTTTTCCAAGTTACTTAATTGCTTTTTAACCATCTCAGATTGATCCTGTGTTATTGAAATTCTCAGGTTTTCAGGAATAATATGATCCTTCTTTGATTCATCCAGAATGTTTACCACCTGATCGATAGTTGATAATAGGTTTTCCCCACTTTTTTTAACCACTTGCAATGAAACTACGGGATTTTTTTCCAGTCGCGCATAACTATCCCTTTCGGCAAAACCATATTCAACTTTACCGATATCTTTTAAATAAACAATATTTCCTTTTTCGCTTTTTACAATAATATTGTCTATTTCAGAGGGATCAGTGAATTCACCAATC
Source organism: Marinilabiliales bacterium (assembly GCA_002869465.1). Taxonomy (GTDB): domain Bacteria; phylum Bacteroidota; class Bacteroidia; order Bacteroidales; family F082; genus UBA4459. The sequence continues at coordinate 20,276 of PKSW01000475.1, read as the reverse complement.
AACCTAACAGACCGTTTAATTCTTCCCATTAAAATATCGCCACCCGACATGGAAATGTTTTCCGCAGCAACAGCATTTTCAACGTCGCTAAAACTCACTTCCATAGCACTCATTTTAAAAGGATCAAGTTTAATTTTAACCTCACGTTCGGTTATACCCGTTAAATTAACCTTTGAAACTTCATAAATAGCCTCAAACTCATCTTTCAAATCTTCGGCATAGTCTTTTAATTCGTTAATACTATAATCACCTGACAGATTTATATTAATAACTGGAAATTCAGAAAAATCAATATCAGTTACCATGGGATCGTCAAGTAAATCAGTTGGTAAATCGCTTCTTGCTTTGTCTACGGCATCTTTTACATCTTGCAGGGCTGTTTTAATGTCTACATTGGTTTGGAATTCCACGAAAATATTTGAAATATCCTGACTTGAGAGTGAAGTCATTTTTTTAATTCCCTTTACCGATTCTATTTCCTTTTCAAGCTGCCTGGTTATTAAATTCTCAATATCAACTGGCGCATTACCCGGATACAACGATTGAACCATTACCGTGGGAATATTAATTTCGGGGAATAACTCTTTCGGTAACGAAACATAGGAGTATGTTCCGAAAGTGAAAATGGCTAAAATAATTAAGTAAACCGTATTTTTATTATTTAATGCCCATGAGGAAAGCCAGAAATTCCTGACAACTTCTTTATTTTTATTCTCCATTCGTATAGTTGTTTAGTCAATTTATTTAGATATACTTATCACCGTTCCGTCAGAAACATCACTATATCCATCTGTAATCACTAAATCTCCTTCAGTTATTCCTGAAAGAATTTCAGTTTCATTCATATATGAACGTCCTGTATCAACATATCTTTTATTCGAAACCCAGGTATTATCCAGCTGTTCTGCGACATATAAATATGCCCCTTTCAAATCTTCACGAATAATCAGGGAAGGAACCAGCAATGCGTTTTCAGCATTATAATCGTTTACTTTGATCGTTGCAAGTAAATTTGGTTTTAACCTACCATCCTTATTACTGATTTCAATTTCTACAATGAATGTTCTATTTTGTTGGTTGATAACATTCCCAACTCTACTTACTTTTTCATGTAAAACAAGATCGGGATAAGTGGGGAATGTGATAGCTACCTCATCTCCTTTATGAATAACTGGTAAGTATGATTCGGATATCATTGCAGAAACTAAAAGCTTATCGAGATTTACAATGTGCATAAGCTGCATTCCAGGTACAGCCAACTCCCCTTTTTTCAACATAATTTTTTCAATATCACCGCTAATAGGTGATTTTATAATAGACATATTATATTGTGTTTGCAGGGCCGCCAGCTTATTTTTTAACGTTTCGTAATTATTTTTTGTCTCCAGATACTGGCGTTCCGAACCAATGCCCTTTTCCCATAACTCCGATTGCTTATTGTAAAAAGTTTCCGCCAAATCGAGTTGCGTTTTTAGTTCCTCTATGTTTTTTTCGATCAGGCTGGTGTTTAATTTGGCCAATAACTGACCTTTGGCAACTATCTCTCCTTCTTTGACGTTTATACTGGTTATCTGACCACTAACTTCCGGACTGATATATGCTTCATCTTTGGCTTCAAGTTGCCCGGTAGCTTCAAAAAACTTTGAAAAATTTTTCCTGTTAACTTCCTTTACTCGAACTTTTAATTTATTTATTTCCACGCCGTTTTCAGGTAATTTCGCTTCCAGGTCTTTTATTTTTGCTTCCAGATCGATGATTTCGTTCTTATATTTTTTTATATCATTCTGAATTGATTCGGGGTCAGACCCTCCATTACTACAGGCAACCAGCAAACTTGCCAGTATAATAAGTGTGAATAATTTTTTCATTTATTTATTATTTCAGTTTATCAATATTTAATTCTAATACTTTTCTTCCTTTTTCACTCACAATACCATATGCATGATATTTTATTAGTTCTTTAAAAAACTCGTGTGATCTTATTTCTTCCGGTTTAAATATCTTTGAGTTCAACATGCCTTCAACGCGAACAAGATTTAAACGTGCGATCAATTCAACATTTAAGTCACTACGATACAGCCCTTCTTTTTTACCCCGTTTCAAATTCATAAGAAGCCCGTTGTACATATTTTCACGTTTTAATTTATTGAAATGATCGAATACGGCCGGGTAATACTTTTTAAGGTCATAAATGAGGGTAGGCTTATGATCCATTATGATCTTCAGTTGCAGTATTGAATAGTTAATCAACTCTTCAACTGCATTCAACTGCGCACCGAAACACTTGATATATTCTTCCTTTTTGGTTTCAAAATCATATTCCATCACCGCCAATACCATATCTGTCTTATCTTTAAAGTGCTGGTAAAGTGTTTTTTTTGAGATCCCCAGTTCGCGCACCACATCATCCATAGTAACACTGCGGATACCAAACTGACGATAAAGCTCATACACCTTTTTGACGATTTCTAACTTTTTTTCGTTCATGTTCTTTATGGATTAATTGATTTGGTGAGCAGTTTTTCAAGTTCTTCACCGGCTTTCAATAAGGACAATGCCGCATTGATATAATCCTGTTCTGCACTCAGGAACTGGTTTTGAGTATTCAGGATATCCAGACTTGAAGCCATTCCTTCTGTGAACTTTACACTAGTTGTAGTAAAAATCTTTTCTGCCACTTTCCGGGCTTTTTCTTTATTCTTATAAACAGTGAAAGCATTTATATATTCATTTTGTGCAGTTTGAAATTGTAATTTCAATGTTGTAATCAATTGATCTTCCAGCACCGATATTTGATCGAAAGCAATTTTCGCCTGTTTTACTTTAGCATCACGCTCACCACTCGACCATATAGGTATCTGTAAACTAACTCCAAATGCCGAACTGGTATACCATATACCGCCCGGATCGAAAAAGTCCCACTGATCGCGCTGGGCATTTGTCATCACATTGATATTTGCAGCCAGAGTTGGCATGTAATTGGTTTTTTCCAATTTTACCTGCATCCACCTAATTTCTTTCTGTTTTGCCAAAGAGGCATAATCAACATTCTCATTATAGTTAAAATGCCGGCTTATTATCTTTGAATTTTTCCGCAGATCAATCAGGTTTTCCATATTATCCTTTAATATTACAGTATCCTGATCGGACAGCCCCAGGTAAAATTTTAAAAAAGCATGGGTTATACCCAATTGATTTTTAATATAAATCTTTGAAGCCTCCAAATCTGCCACCAATAATTCCAATTGATCTACATCGGTTTCCTCTGCAAAACCAACGTCATATGTCATTCTGGTCTCTTCAGCTAACTCTTGGGTAACAGCAAGCGTAGTGTCAATGACCCAAAGTGCCTCTTCAGTAGACAAAACACTATAATATGAATTTGCAACCTGCTGCCTGACGGCTACTTTATCTTTAAAAAAGTCAATAGACGCTTTCTCCATGAAAATTTTTGCCGTTTGAAGACCAACAATATATTTCCCGCTAAATAGTAGTTGGGAGGCAAAAAGCCCAGCGTTCATATTGTATTTTGTACCAAATTGAATTTCTGTATCTTGCCCTGGCGTTCCAAAAAAATCCCCAGGAATTACACTCGTAGGCAACGCAATATTATCCGTATAATCAATTGAGCCATTAATTTGAGGCAAACCAAATGCTGTTGCTTCGCGCATTTGTTGCTTAGCTGCCTCAATATTCTTCTCAGAGTAGATTACATCGTAATTATTCTCCATGGCGTAATCAATTGCTTCCTGCAGGGAGAACTGATAGGTGTTTTGCGCACTCGCGCATTCCATCGTAAAAAGAAGCGTGATGGCTAATATGATTTTATTGAATATTTTCATCTATTCTCTATTTTGAATTTTAAAACGAGCAGCAAATATATAAAAATATAAACTTTGGAAACTATTTTATTGTTAACAGTTTCTGAAGGTTTTTGTTAAAAAAACATAACGGGGTTTATATGGTGGGGTTTAACTTGATAATTACCGGCATTTGTTATTAAACAGGCGGTCCCAAAGAGATCTTTTCTTACTTTTTTTTATTCTTTTATTCTCCTTCTTCATATCTTTCATCATTTGCTTCGTATAATCCGATTGCCTGTCGTAATGGGTTTTTAATATTTCTTCATGCTCTTTTTTATCTTCTTTTACTGCCTCTTTTTGGGCTTTATATGCACTCCGCTGACCCTTACTACCCCTGCAACCGGATATCGTTTGTATTGACAACAATAAGACTGCCAATAACAACACAGTCAGTAATTTTCTATTTTTGCCAATGATTCGCATATACAACAAAAATATAAGGAAGTAATTATATATTAGTTTTTATATCAAAATAATATTGAATTAATTGCGTTTTTGATCATATCCATTATTCGATGAATCGAGCCATTTTAGTTATATTTTCAGTAGTTTTAATCTTCGTATTAAGTCTGATTGTATCGTGCAATAAGAATAATGTGAATCCGAATATCCCGAATGTCTCCATTCATATAACTATCAATCCTAATTCAACACAATTTCTTGAAATTAACACGGTTAGCGGCTGGCTTTATCTGGATGAAAAGCCGGGGGTATATATACCACCGGGCAGCCGTGGAATTATTGTTTACAGGGCAGACATTGACAAGTTTAAAGCTTATGAACGTCAGCCTCCAAACGACCCATTTTTATGTTGCAATACGAATATGACTGTTTGCGGCAAGCTCGTGGTTGGAGACTATTTCCCTACAGTAAAAGATACTTGCAACGATAACAGTTATTTTATTTTTGATGGCAATTTATATGAAGGAGAAGGAAAATATCCTTTGATTGAATATGCCGCCGAATATGATGGTGCACTGTTGTACATTCACAATTAAAAAAAGCGCTACCAATCGGCAGCGCTTCATTTAATCTAAAAAAAATTTAATACCTGTAATGTTCAGGCTTGTATGGTCCACCAGGTTTTACGCCTATATACGCAGCCTGCTCAGGAGTTAATTTCGTCAGTTTTACACCTAATTTTTCCAAATGAAGTCTGGCTACTTCCTCGTCCAGATGCTTTGGAAGACGATATACATCAATTTTGTAATTCTCTTTATTCTTCCATAGATCTAATTGTGCCAGTGTTTGGTTGGTAAACGAGTTACTCATAACAAAAGAGGGATGGCCTGTAGCACAACCCAGGTTGACCAGGCGTCCTTCTGCTAATAGATAAATGGAACCACCATGTTCAAACGTATATTTATCCACCTGGGGTTTGATATTGGTTTTTTGAACTCCCGGGTATTTCTCAAGCTGAGACACCTGAATTTCATTATCAAAATGGCCAATATTACACACGATGGCTTCTTCCTTCATGTTTGCCATGTGTTCAGCCGTGATCACATCTTTGTTTCCGGTGGTAGTCACAAAAATATTTCCTTCTTTCAGGGCTTCTTCCATGGTGGTAATTTCAAATCCTTCCATGGCAGCCTGCAATGCACAAATCGGATCAATTTCTGTAACAATCACCCTGGCGCCGTATGATTTCATCGACTTGGCACAACCTTTACCCACATCACCATAACCGGCAACAACGACTACTTTTCCGGCAATCATCACATCGGTAGCTCTTTTAATTCCATCAGCCAGTGATTCGCGACAGCCATATAAATTGTCAAATTTCGATTTGGTAACCGAATCATTCACATTCACAGCTGGAACCAGCAAAGTTCCTTCTTCCATCATTTGATACAAACGGTGAACACCTGTTGTCGTTTCTTCAGAAACGCCTCTCCAATCTTCAGCAGTTTTGTGCCATTTGTTAGGCTCTTCAACCAATGTATTTTTCAACAGCTTCAAAATTTCACGTTCTTCAACACTTTCCGGAACTACATCCAGGATTGACGCATCGTTTTCTGCTGCATATCCTTTATGAATCAGTAGCGTGGCATCTCCCCCATCATCAACAATTAACTGAGGACCTTTGCCATCGGGAAATGACAGTGCCTGTTTAGTACACCACCAGTATTCTTCCAGTGTTTCACCTTTCCATGCGAAAACCGGTGTTCCTTTTGGGCTGTCAACGGTACCATTTTTACCCACTACAACGGCTGCTGCGGCATGATCCTGAGTCGAAAATATATTACAACTGGCCCACCTTACATCGGCACCCAATTCAACAAGTGTTTCAATCAACACCGCTGTTTGAATGGTCATATGCAAAGAGCCCATAATTCTGGCACCTTTTAGTGGTTTCTCAGCCGCATATTTTTCACGCACTGACATCAAACCCGGCATCTCCTTTTCGGCAATATCAATTTCTTTTCTTCCCCATTCGGCCAGGGAAATATCCGCTATTTTATATTTTAATTCTTGTTTCACTGCAATTTCTGACATAAATACGATTTTTATTTTGGGGTGCAAAGATAGCTATATTTTGAAATATAAGCGTGATGCGTTTATTAATACCGTTTTAACAATGTGACCTTCGAATTGTTTATTTGTCTTTAGTGAAAAACTAAAGAACCATCAAAATGACAGAACATAAATGGTTGGATTTTTCCAGATTCCTTAATGGTTGTAAATTCGGTTTGGAAAATAACGCTTGCCCGTATTTGAAATTTCATCAGTTCGATCAATACCAAAAACTCGAACTCCTCCTACGTGTAACTGAAAAAGAGGCCGTTGAAATCATGCATTGCTGCGATAATCACAGGGCGAATTGCCAAAAACCAAAACGGGAACTGTCTTTAAGATCGTTAGAATTGGAATTAGCACCCTGATCTTATTTAGAATCCGTTTACATATCTGGAAAAAATACTACATTTGCCTCATAATTCAAATCCTCTCCTGCGTTCCTGCAATAAACCTGAGGCTTTTTGATTTATAAAGAAGGGTGGAGAGATTAGGCTCAATGAAGCCCTGGCAACCCTCCTGCAACGGAAAAGGTGCCAATACCTAACCTCGTTTACGGGGAAATGATAAATGAAAGCGCTAAGTCAAACAATCAAAGTTAATTTAGCAATTGTTCTATGTATATGAATACATGAATTAAAAATGAAAGCTAATATTCATAACGAACTTAAAAATCGCATCCTTGTTCTGGATGGCGCCATGGGAACCATGATACAGCGCTATAAGCTGGAAGAAAATGAATACAGGGGAACGCGATTTAAAGATGTTGCAGGTTTACAAAAAGGCAATAACGATTTGTTAAGTTTAACCCAGCCTCAAATTATCGCAGAAATTCATGAAGCCTATCTGGAAGCGGGTGCAGATATTATTGAAACCAACACCTTTAACAGTACCCGCATTTCACAAAGTGATTATGGGCTGGCAGATTATGTGCATGAAATAAACTTCAACGCTGCACGCATTGCACAAAAAGCAGCTGATAAATTCACAGCACTTACACCCACCAAACCCCGCTTTGTTGCCGGGGCCATCGGACCGACCAATAAAACAGCTTCCATGTCACCTAAAGTCACTGACCCTGGTTACCGGAATGTCAGTTTCGACCAGCTTTGTAACGATTATTATGAACAGTCGAAGGCTCTTTGGGAAGGAGGTGTTGATGCCCTGATAGTTGAAACAATTTTCGATACATTAAACGCGAAAGCTGCCTTATTTGCCATTCAAAAATTACAGGACGAAGTCGGATCTAAAATCCCTGTAATGGTCTCCGGGACCATTGCCGATGCCAGCGGTCGCACGTTGTCAGGTCAGACACTGGAAGCCTTTTTCACTTCTGTTTCTCATATGGATTTGTTGAGTGTTGGCTTAAATTGTTCGCTCGGAGCCGAGCAGATCAGACCGCATCTTTCAGAACTTTCTTCTCTGGCACCGTTTAATGTCAGTGTCTATCCGAATGCCGGATTGCCTAACCAATTTGGTGAATATGACGAATCACCTGAGCAGATGGGCCGCCACATCAAAGATTTTGTTGAGAATAGTTTTGTAAATATTGTCGGTGGATGTTGTGGTACTACTCCTGAACATATCCGGGTCATTTCTCAAATTGTTGCTGAACACTGTAAAAGGGAAATACCGGTTAAACCAAAAGCGACTGAAGTCAGCGGACTGGAAGCACTTAAAATCGAAAAAGAGAAAAATTTCATCAACATTGGAGAAAGAACCAATGTAAGCGGCTCGAAGAAATTTGCCAGGCTGATCAGGGAGGAAGCTTATGAAGAAGCCCTTTCAGTAGCCAGCCACCAGGTAAAAGGCGGTGCTCAGATCCTGGATGTGAATCTTGACGATGGTATGCTCGATGCCGAAAAAGAAATGGTGAATTTCCTGAATATGCTGGCATCTGATCCAGAAATTTCACGACTGCCCATCATGATCGATTCCTCCAAATGGGAAGTGATCGAGGCCGGTCTCAAATGTGTTCAGGGCAAATGCATTGTCAATTCTATTAGTTTAAAAAACGGGGAAGAGGAATTCATTCAACTGGCTAAAAAAATCCATGCTTATGGTGCTGCAGCAGTTGTCATGGCTTTTGATGAAGAAGGCCAGGCCGCCAGTTTTAAAAGACGCATCGAAATTTGTAAGCGCGCATATCATTTGTTGGTTGATAAAGCAAAATTTCCACCGGAAGACATCATTTTCGATCCGAATATTCTGGCTATCGGCACAGGTATTCCTGAGCATAATAATTATGCAGTTGATTATATCACAGCCACAAAATGGATCAAGGAAAATTTGCCACACGCCAAAGTTAGCGGTGGGGTGAGCAACCTGTCATTTTCATTCAGGGGCAACTATATGGTGCGCGAAGCCATGCATTCGGTGTTTCTGTTTCATGCCATCAAAGCAGGAATGGATATGGGCATTGTAAACCCCGGTATGTTGCAAATTTATGATGAAATACCAGAACCATTAAAAGAATATGTGGAAGATGTTGTATTAAACAGGAGAGAGGATGCAACAGAACGACTACTGGAATATGCCGAAACGATCAAAGATCGGGGAGGCGAGAAAATAAAAGAAGAATTGGCCTGGAGAAAGGCTTCAGTAGAGGAAAGATTAAAACACGCATTGGTGAAAGGTATTACCGATCATATTGAAGTGGATGTGGAAGAAGCCCGTATAAAATTACCTCGTGCCATTGATGTGATCGAACAACCCCTGATGGATGGAATGAATATCGTGGGTGACTTGTTTGGTGATGGTAAAATGTTCCTGCCTCAGGTAGTTAAAAGTGCCCGGGTGATGAAAAAGGCGGTTTCTTATCTCCTGCCCTATATAGAAGCCGAAAAAATATCCGGTAGAAAAAATTCGGGCAAGATCGTATTAGCAACCGTTAAAGGAGACGTACACGACATTGGAAAAAACATTGTTGGCGTGGTGCTTGCCTGCAACAACTATGAAGTAATTGACCTGGGTGTGATGGTGCCTGCTGAAAAGATTTTGGAAGTTGTAGAAAAAGAGAATGCCGATTTATTGGGATTAAGTGGCCTTATTACACCTTCGCTCGAAGAGATGGTACATGTAGCTTCTGAAATGAAGCGAAAGGGCATCAAAATTCCACTGCTTATTGGTGGCGCCACAACCTCCAGAATTCATACAGCAGTTAAAATTAAACCGGCAGCAGATGTACCCATCGTCCACGTAAAGGATGCTTCAAAAGTGATCCATATCGCTGGTAAGTTACTATCTGAAACTGATAAAGCAGCATTTATTAAGAATATTGATCAGGAATATGAAGCACTGAAAAATCAGCACCTGCAAAAGCAAGGCGAAAAAAACCTCATTAGTCTCGCGGAAGCCAGAAAAAATAAACTTCAATTAGATTGGAAGCAGGATTCTATTCAGCAACCCAAAATCATCGGTAATAAATACCTGATGAATTATCCAATTGCGGAGATCAGATCGTTTATTGACTGGACCTTCTTTTTTCATGCATGGAAGATCAGTGGTAAATATCCAGCCATATTTGATGATCCGTTAAAAGGTGTTGAAGCACGAAAACTATATGATGATGCACAGCAGATGCTGGACAGAATCACAGAAGAAGATTGGCTGACTGCTAATGCCGCTTTTGGCATTTATCCGGCCTATTCGGTAAACGATAGTGTTGAATTTTTTAACGACCTTGATAAAAAAAAGCAACTCGGTACGTTCCACTTTCTCAGAAACCAGGAAAAAAAGAAACCGGGAACACCTAATTTATGCCTGGCTGATTTTATTGCCCCAAAAGAATCCGGTACAACTGATTTCATGGGTACCTTTGTGGCAACTGCCGGTATAGGCATCGAAAAGCAACTTCAAAAATTTCAGAAAGAAGGAGACGATTACAATGCCATCATGTTGAAATTACTGGCTGACAGGCTTGCTGAAGCTTTTGCTGAACTATTACATTATAAAGTTAGAACTGAATACTGGGGCTATTCGGATGAATCGAATCCTGATATGAAAAAACTGCTTAAGGAAGCCTACCAGGGTATCAGGCCCGCACCGGGATATCCCGCTTGTCCGGAACATTCTGAAAAAAGAACCCTTTTTGATCTGCTGGATGCTGAAAATAAAACCGGGGTGCAATTAACTGAAAGTTTTGCCATGTATCCGGCGGCTACCGTGAGCGGATACTATTTTGCACATCCTGAATCGAAATATTTCAACATCAGCAAATTATTGCCTGGCCAGGTCCGTGATTATGCACAACGGAAAAAAGTAAGCGAACAACAAGTAAAACAATGGTTACCCGTAAACACCCTTTAAACTATGGAATTATCAGTTACTGAACATATAGAAAGATCCGAGAAAACATTGTTTTCATTCGAATTGCTTCCCCCTTTAAAAGGTCACGATTTTGAATCAACCCGTGAAGCCATCGATGCGTTGATTGAATTTGACCCTTCTTTTGTAAATATCACATATCACCAGCAGGAGGTGGTTTACGATCACATGCCCAATGGATATCATAAAAAGCGCACGGTTCGCAAAAGGCCCGGAACTGTTGGTATTGCAGCAGCCATCAAATACCGTTACAACCTGGTGGTTGTGCCACATATCATTTGTGGTGGATTCACCAAAGAAGACACAGAGAATGCATTGATCGACCTTCAGTTTTTAGGAATTAAAAATGTACTGCTCCTCAGAGGTGACCCATTGCCAAATGCCAAGGTATTCATCCCTGAACCCGAAGGCAATACCTATGCCCTGGATCTGGTGAACCAGGTAATGGATCTGAATAAGGGAATTTATCTTGAAAAAGACCTTGAAAATACCAGGTCTATGGATTTCTGTATCGGTGTGGGGGGGTATCCCGAAAAACATGCCGAATCACCCAATATGGATAGTGATCTTTTCTTCCTAAAAAAGAAAATCGAAGCAGGAGCATCCTATATTGTTACTCAAATGTTTTTTGACAATAAAAAGTATTTTGATTTCGTAAAACGATGCCGCCAAAAAGGGATCACCGTGCCTATTATTCCCGGTTTAAAGCCGGTTTCGATAGCAAATCATCTTACATCCATCCCAAAAACATTCAATGTGGATATGCCGGTTGAACTGGTTAAAGAGATTATTAAATGTAAAGACAACAAACAGGTAAGAGAACTTGGTGTGGAATGGGCCATCAATCAATCAAAGGAATTAATAGCTGCCGGGGTACCGGTATTGCATCTGTATACCATGGGTAAAACAGACAATATTCAAAAGATCGCAAAAGCGGTTTTTTAATTATTTTTGTCTGAAAGATGTTGTATGCAAATTCTCGATCAGTTTTACAGAAAAAGAAAACAGTTGGCCATCCTGGTTGACCCTGATAAACTGACCCGTGAAGAGATTGAAAAAACAGCAAAAAATGCCCAACTTGCCGAAGCCGACTATTTTTTTGTGGGCGGCAGCTTGCTGATTAACGACAGCCTGCATCAAAGCATTCAGATTATCAAAGACAATTGCAGTTTACCCGTTGTCATTTTTCCTGGTAACAATTACCAATTAAGCAGCAATGCGGATGCTATTTTATTTTTATCACTCATTTCAGGCCGAAACCCTGATATGCTGATTGGCATGCATGTGATCGCAGCGCCCTACATCAGATTAAGCGGCCTCGAATCCATTGCTACCGGTTATATGCTCATCGATAGCGGAAAACCAACATCTGTAAGTTATATGAGCAATTCGTTTCCGATTCCTTCAGACAAGAAGGACATTGCTGCCTGTACGGCCATGGCCGGAGAAATGCTGGGATTAAAAATGATCTACATGGATGCCGGAAGTGGTGCTGAAAATAGCATCCCCAAAGAAATGATTCAATTTGTAAAAGATTCAATAGATATTCCACTGGTGGTTGGCGGCGGCATCAAAACTCCCGAATTGTTGCATGAAAAGTATAAAGCAGGCGCTGATATTGCTGTTATAGGCACCCACTTTGAAAATAATATGACCAGCATGCAACATTTTACCAGTGTTAAGTCGTCTTTTATAACATAATCCAAATTTATTTAAGGATAAACATTTTATTTCGCATACAAACCCAATTAAAAATGAAAAAGTTATTTGGTATTCTTCTATTATCCATCATTGTTTTACAAGCGAATATATTACCCGCTCAGGATAAATTACTGACACTTGATGACATTAACTATCGAAACCGGGCCCTTTTTCCAGACAGGATTCCACAGTTGCAATGGATTGGTGATTCAGATGATTATGCCTTTGCAGAAGAAAATGCCATATATAAAGTAACTGCAAAAAGAGGAACAGAAAAACTGCTGTTCGATCTGGATATGATCAATAAAGAAATGTACGTAAACGGATTTGATTCATTAAACCGTCTGCCTTCTGTTTCTTTCAATGATGATAAAACCTGCCAGTTTAAATCCGGGAACATTTATTTTTTATACGATTTCAATACATACGATCTCAAAAAGATAAATACGATACCGGATACGGCAGAAAATATTGAATTCAACGATAAAACCGGTGCAGCAGCTTATACGGTAAACAACAACTTATATTTGGTAGTTGATGGAAAAGTAAAACAGATCACCTTTGATGATGACCCCGGTATTGTGAACGGCCAAACGGTGCACCGGAATGAATTTGGCATCACCAAAGGTATCTTCTGGTCGCCCTCAGGAACCAAAATTGCCTTTTACAGAAAAGACGAAACCATGGTCACCGATTATCCGCTGGTAAATCTGGACACCCGCATAGCGGAATTGGCTAACACAAAGTATCCCATGGCAGGCATGACAAGCGAAGAAGTCACGCTTGGTGTATATGATCTTGTGCGCGGCAACACCGTTTTCATGAAAACCGGTGAACCAAAGGAACAATACCTGACATCCGTTAGTTGGGGTCCTGATGGCAAATACATTTATATAGCTTTGTTAAACCGTGATCAGAACCATCTTAAATTAACCCAATATGATGTCGCTACTGGTAATATCATAAAAATACTTTTTGAAGAGTTTCATACGAAATATGTTGAACCAGAAGATCCCATATATTTTAACCCTGAGAATAGTGAAGAATTTATCTGGATTAGCGAAAGAGATGGATATAATCATTTGTATTTGCATAGCGCGACTGATGGTGCCTTGCTGAAACAACTCACAAAAGGAGATTGGGTTGTCACAGATTTTCTGGGTTTCTATGGAGACCAAACAGTTTATTTCTTGGGCACTAAAGAAAGTCCGTTAGAAAAGAATATTTATTCTGTTAATCTAAAAGATGGTAATATAACCCGAATTTCTCCTGACCATGGAACCCATGGTGCACAGGTAAGCAGTGATGGAAAATACATCCTTGATTATTTCAGCAGCATTGATGTGAGTCGCGAATACAAATTATTGAACCAAAAGGGTGAAGTGATGCGTGTGCTTCAGGAAAACCACGACCCACTGAAAGAATACAAATTAGGAGCATTGTCCATTTTCACTTTAAAATCTGAGAATGGTGATGACCTGTATTGCAGGATGATCAAGCCTGTTGATTTTGACAGCGCAAAAAAATATCCGATTTTCATTTATGTGTATGGTGGTCCACACGCCCAATTAATCAGTGATTCATGGTTAGGAGGAGCACAACTGTTTTTATATTACATGGCTCAAAAAGGATTTGTGGTGTTCACGCTCGATAACCACGGAACCGCAAACAGGGGAAGGGATTTTGAACAATCCATATTCAGAAATCTTGGAACACTTGAAGTCCGCGACCAGATGATAGGCGTTGATTATCTGAAATCGCTGCCCTATGTTGACCCCGATAGAATCGGTGTGGATGGTTGGAGTTATGGAGGATTTATGACCATTTCCATGATGTTGAAAAACCCCGGTGTATTTAAAGTAGGCGTAGCCGGTGGTCCGGTTATCGATTGGCAATATTATGAAATAATGTATGGCGAGCGCTATATGGATACCCCACAGGACAATCCTGAAGGATACAAAAACGCTTGCCTACTGAATTATGTGGAGGATCTCCAGGGCAAATTGATGATCATCCACGGCACCAACGACCCCACGGTTGTTTGGCAGAATAGCTTACAGTTCCTTAAAAAAGCCATTGAAGCAAATAAACAAATGGACTATTTTGTCTATCCCGGCCACGGCCATAATGTAAGGGGAGTCGACAGGTCACATATGTACGAAAAAATCTCTAATTACTTCATTGATAACCTATAATTAAGACGCTTAGAGCGCTTCTAACACCAGCTTTAGTTTGTCGCTGATTTCCCTGGCCAAAGGTATCATTTCAGGATTACCGATGGATTGCATCGTTCTCTCCGGGTTGATGGCAGCTACCTCTACTTTGCCGTTTGATGTTTCTCTTACGATCACATTACAGGGCAACATAACCCCAATTTGTTCCTCAATTTGTAATGCCTGGTAAGCACCGTTTGGGTTGCAGGCTCCTAAAATGGTATAATTCGGTACATCATTTCCGGTGCCCTTTTTAAGTTTTTCCTGCATATTGATCTCCGACACTACACCAAACCCTTGCTCTTTCAAAGCTATTTTCACGTTTTCAATAGTTGTTTCAAAATCAGTGTCAACTATAACGGCTGTATAATACTTACCTTCTATCTGATCAGTAACTGAGGAAGCAGATATGTCCTGGGCATGAGCATGGGATATAAATGCAATTACCCCTGCCACAAATAAAGTAATAATTCTGGTCGTTTTCATGAGTTTTATTTTTGAGTTATTAAATTTTATTCATTGCCTTTTGCATGCCGGCACCTATTTCATCCGCCAGAGGTTTCATTTCAGGTTTTCCTATACTGGCAATGGTTTGCTCCGGATTGATAGCTGCCACTTCAACCTGACCGTTTTCCGTTTCTCTCACAATAAAATTACACGGCAGCATTACCCCGATATGTTCTTCAATCTGAACGGCCTGGTAGGCTCCATGCGGATTGCATGCACCGAGAATCATGTATTTATTAATCTCTTTTCCGGCACCTGCCTTTAATTTTTCCTGCATGTTGATTTCGGATACGATACCAAATCCCTCCTCAGCCAATGCTGATTTCAATTTTTCAATGGTGGTTTCAAAGTCAGTAGCCACGAATTTACTTGTATAAAATGATTGATTCTTCATTATGAATTTGTTTGATATTTATTTGCAAAAATAAGGGTATTTATATTATTTAAACCTGTTATAAATATAACAATACAAATTTTGTAATGAATAGATATGTAATTATTTGGCTAATTTTGTGTCCCCAAATTTTTTAAGCAATGAACGATAATATTTCTATGAACCCGAATCCGATAGTTCAGTATTTAAACAAACATTCTGAAGAATTTACCAAAGCCGATCTGATCAAGTATATTGAAGACCATGATATTGAAATGATCAATTTCAGGTATGTGGGATGGGATGGCCGCTTAAAAACCCTGAATTTTTTCATCGGTAACCGTGAACATCTCGATCATTTGCTGACCGCAGGCGAACGTGTGGATGGCTCCAGTTTATTTCCTTTCATTGAAGCCGGATCGAGCGATTTATACGTAATTCCACGATACAAAACCGCATATGTAAATCCTTTTACTGATATCCCTACGATGGATATTTTATGCTCCTATTACGACCGTTACGGAAATGCTTTTGAAGGAGCACCCGAGAACATCCTCAAGAAAGCACATGATGCATTTAAGAAAGTGACCGGCTACGAATTTGAAACCATGGGCGAATTGGAATATTATATCATTAGCGAAGACGAAGGTTTGTTTAAAGCTGATGACCAGCGCGGATATCATGAATCATCGCCATTCTCTAAATGGAATTTGTTCCGAAACCATGCTATGAAACTTATTGCCGAATCAGGAGGGATGATCAAGTATGGACATTCAGAGGTAGGCAATTTTACCAAAGAAGGACTTGTTTACGAGCAAAACGAAATAGAATTTTTACCCACCAATGTTGAAGACAGCGCTTATCAACTCATTAAAGCCAAATGGATCATCAGGACACTTGCGGCACATTATGGGGTTGAAGTAACTTTTGCCCCAAAAATTACGGTTGGAAAAGCGGGCAGTGGGTTGCACATCCATACTCGTGTGATGAAAAACGGTAAAAATATGATGACCGAAAACGGTGATTTGAGTAAAATTGCGAAAACAGTAATAGCCGGTTACATGGACCTGGCACCATCATTAACGGCTTTCGGAAATATGAATCCGACATCCTATTTCAGGCTGGTACCGCACCAGGAGGCACCCACCAATGTTTGCTGGGGCGATCGCAACCGTTCTGTATTGGTGCGTATTCCGCTGGGATGGCGTGCACCTGTAAATATGATTCATAAAGTGAATCCTCAGGAAAGTGGTGACCTGATCGACCTTTCCGACAAGCAAACAGTTGAATTCCGCAGTCCGGATGGATCAGCAGATATTTATTTGTTACTTGCCGGCTTAACCGTAGCTGCCCGTCATGGTTTTGAAATGAAAGACCCGTTAAAAGTGGCAGAGAAAACCTATGTAGATGTCAATATTTTCGACGATGAACATAAGGATAAATTATCTAAACTTGAACAGCTACCGGGTTCATGCGAAGAGTCGGCAGAGCAGCTTGTCAGGCAACGCGATATTTATACCATGTATAATGTATTCCCCAATGAAGAGATCAACTTCCTTGTAAATCTTTTAAAGAGCCATAAAGACAAAGGCCTGATTTCAAAAATCAAGGCTGATGATGAAAAAATTATGAACCTGGTGAATAAGTACTTTTACTGCGGTTAAATTATTTCACTTCTTTATACTTATTGGAGAATACCTTTTTAAGCCAGATCGGCAATATAATGGCACCAATAAACAGATAAGGATAATAAGAAATCAGCCGCCAGAAAAATGCCAGCGGAGCATACCATGATTCGTTGGCAATAAAGTCGCCCAGAAAATCAGAAAAAATAAACTCGGCAACGCCACTTCCGCCAGGCGTCGGGCTGATGAGAAGAATAATCCACATGCTTAATTGCCTTCCATAAATCAGGAATTGATCCGTTACTGAATATCGATCCAGCATAAAAGCCATCAATAGGAAATTAACTACCCAATACCTGGCTGTCCACGAAAAAATGGTTGCCGTAAAACTTTTCGCCCAGTATGAAAATGGTTTACTCCGAATCACCCTCGATGTTTGAATCAGTTGATTGGCTGATTTACGCGCTCTCGTCCTCCATCGCACCAAAATCGGAAATAAAAATACCCAGGATACAAATGATTTGAACATTTGCGGGTTGATGAACAGCGCATACGCCAGGAACAATGTATAAACCAAAATGATCAAATAACCAATATAAAAGGCCGATAATATGGTATTGTAGTTTAACGAATCAGGTGGAAAAATATCCATCCCGAACACAAAATAGACAATCGGAACAGAAATAACAAAGAACATCTCATCGAGAAAAATAGCTGTGAGTACAACCGCCGTGCTGCTACCTCCACTCAATCCTTCCTTATATAAAAAGAATATAGCAGGACCTGTTCCACCAACAACAGAAGGTGATACCGCCGAACTGAATTCCCATAACATGATCACATTAAAGGCTTGCTTCCAGCTCAAACCATAATCGGTTAATACCATCAAACGATACATATAAGCCACATCCCTCACGACCATCATCAGGAAAGCAAGCAAAACAAACAGCACTACATGCCAGCTTAATTCCAGGAAAGTAAAAGTTTCACTGTCAAATTTGTTGTATAACATATAGCCACTCACCCCCAGCCCGATAACGATCGGCCAAAGGATTCTGTTGGGGCGTAAACTGTTTACAACTTTATCCAAAACAAGGTTTTAAGGAGCACAAAGATACGAAAACAATAGGCACAATAAATGAAATTCTATTTAACCAGCCGGCCATATTGTCTTGATATAAAATCTTTTACTGTCATTTTGTCTTGTTTTATTGCCAAATATCAATTGGAATAAAAGTTGACTTCCACATTTCAAATTTAATCATGAAATAATTTAAATTAAAGGAGATAAAAAATGAACTTAGTTAGATTTAACAGACATCCATTCTACAGCGGTTTTATGAATGCCATGGAAGATGATTTTTCAAATTACAAACGTAATTGCAACGTTCCTGCGGTGAATATCCAGGATGATGAAAAACAATTTTTATTGGAATTTGCGGTTCCGGGCATGAAAAAAGATGATTTTAAGATCAATCTTGAAAACCAGGTACTTACCATTTCTTCTGAAATAAAAGAAGAAAATGAAGAAACCAAAACGAATTACACACGCCGCGAATTTGGCTACAACAGTTTTAGCAGGTCATTTACATTGCCCAAAAACATTGTTGCCGACAAGATCAAAGCGGACTACCAAGATGGTATTTTGAATATATCCATCCCAAAAGACGAAAAAACGAAGCTAACCCGTGAAATCAAGGTTGCATAATTAAAATTGTAAAGTTTTCATTACCCCGCTTATTAATTGAAGCGGGGTTTTTTGTTTACAGGAAGAGCAACAGGCTTAAAGCCATCACAGCCATGCCGGCAATCATTCCGTAAATAGAAAGGTGGTGTTCGCCATATTCTTCTGCTGCCGGTAATAATTCATCCAATGATATAAATACCATAATTCCGGCCACGCCGGCGAAAAGCAATCCAAAAACCACCGGGCTAAGAAAAGGCATTAAAATCAAATAACCGATCAGTGCACCCACAGGCTCTGCCAATCCTGAAAAAAACGACAACCAGAATGCTTTCCTTTTGCTTCCTGTGGCATAGAAAACGGGCACAGAAACTGCAATCCCTTCCGGAATATTATGAATCGCAATAGCCACCGCAATAGCGATTCCCAGTGTCGGATCGGTAAGCGCGGCGGTAAAAGTGGCCAGTCCTTCCGGAAAATTATGAATGGCAATGGCCAGGGCCGTAAACATCCCCATGCGCATCAATTTTTTCGATTTCTTCGCTTCCACATCCTGCATCTCTTCAACTTTATGCATTTCATGCGGATTTTCAGCAGAAGGAATAAGCTTATCTATGATGGCAATAAAAAGTATGCCACCAAAAAATCCAGCGGCAGTCAGCCAGTAGCCCTGTGTATCTCCAACCACTGTTATTAATTCATCCCTGGCCTTCACCATGATCTCCACAAACGATACATAGATCATCACACCTGCCGAAAAACCCAGCGCCACCGAAAGAAAACCGGTATTTGTTTTTTTGGCGAAGAAGGCAATCGCACTTCCAATACCCGTTGATAATCCTGCAAATAAAGTCAGCCCAAAGGCAAAAGCAATTGTTTCAAATTCCATAGTAAATAATACTAATTTTAGCTGTTGTAAATCTATAAAATTTAAGTGCGATTTCTGGATTTTTTTGATAAAAGCTTGACTTTTATTTTTTTTGTCTTATATTTGTAGCCCGCTTGCCCATTTTTTGGGCGTCAAGCAAAGCGGATTTCTTACCCAATTATGATTCCCACTCACTTCAAGTAGTATATGCCAATTATGAATACCTTTCATTGCAAGTAACTTTGTTACAAGCAAATTATGAATTTCTTACATCTCGAGTAATTTTCTGAAATCCCAGTTTTGGAATTCAAACACAAGCTGACAATCAAGAAAAACAGATTGTTAATTTGAAAAAACTAAGGGAAACAAAAAAGAAAGAAAATGAAAAAGCTGTACACTCTATTACTTTTCATAGTAATAATTTTATCAGACACCTATTCTCAAAACTTTGAAGGAAGAATAGTATTAGATGGAAATGGATTTATTGCAGTTCAATTCAGAAACACAACTGGCGTAAACCTACCAAACACTTCTACATTAATCACTGATTTTGAATTTGATATCAGGTGGTTAAAAGCACAGGAAAATGGAAAATTCGG
>PKSW01000242.1 GCA_002869465.1 Marinilabiliales bacterium | reverse complement strand
CCCTCTAAATTAAATACTATGAGCTGAACACTATAAACACCCTGACTTGTGAAAATGTGTGAGGGATTTTGCAAACTTGAAATATTATTTTCTCCCGAGTTTGGGTCACCAAAGTTCCATTGCCAGTAATAAAGATCAGGTCCCCCGTTTGGGGTTGATAAATCAGTAAAGAGTACAGGTGCCCCAAAACAATTAGCCTCAAAAATAAAATCAGCTATTGGACTTGCTGCGACGTCAATTTGTTTGACAATGGTTCCCTCACAACTATCTGAATCAATAACAGTTAACGAAACCTGATATGTTCCGGCGGCTGCATATGGGTGAGCTACATCCGGATCACCTGGATGATCAACTACTACCGAGTTGCCATCTCCAAAATCCCAAATCCATTGGATTATATATCCATTGGGTGATACAGATAAATTTGTAAATTGAACATCATTTCTATGGCAAATAGGTGTATTTGTGATAAAGTCTGGTTCAGGAAGGCTGTTAATATGAATTGTTTTAGTAATACTGCTGCTACACCCAGCGGTATCAGTTACCGTCAAAGTCACATCAAAGTTTCCAGGTGTATTAAAAACGTGTATGGGATTTTGCAAATTGGATGTAAATCCATCGTCAAAAAACCAATCCCATCCTGTTACTGTGGCTGATGAAAGATCTGTAAATTGGATCGGTGAATTTAAACAACCGGTATGAGGATCCCATGAAAAATCAGCCAGAGGGCTTTCTAATACAATTTGCTGATAAGGCGGGCTGATTGTGCTATCACATCCGTTTTCATCTATAACAGTAAGTGTTACATTGTAGGTTCCGGGTGTGTTATAGACGTGTGTCTGGTTGGGCGAATTTAATGTACTGGCATGTCCATCTCCAAAATCCCATAACCAGTTGCTTATATTAAATCCTGATGTTCCGGTATAAAAAACAGGTTCACCAACACAAACAGGATTTGGTGTGCTGGCAATAAATACATCAGGTGATTGGTTAATCATCATGAGCTTATTGACTGAATCAGTACAGATAAATCCCATGGAATCCACAAGTATTACCATTTTTACATCGGTAAAAATACCTCGATCAAAATGATGATTTACGGGGTTGCCTGATCCCGTTGTTCCATCCCCAAAATCCCAATACCAATCCACAATGTTATACGAAGGATCAGGAAAATCAAAACTTGTATTGTCTTCAAATACCACTTCGCTGCATCCCACATATGTAGAAGTAAAATCAACTGTTAAAGTTGGGCAACTTGGCGGAAACACAGGAATTACCCACATTTGATCCGAGTTACTTATACAGCCATTTGCATCCGTTACTGTTAGCACAAAGCTGGTATTCTGACTTAAAGCTACCGTCTGTGGGTTTAAAACTGTTGGATCGATCAGCAGACCCGCAGGTGTCCACGAATAAGTGTATACGCCAGATCCTCCACTAACATTCGCCCCATCCAGAATTGTACTTGTACCTACAGGGATAAATTTATTTCGTCCTGCATCAGCTACCGGATTAGGTATTACCTGAACTGTAACCTGGCTGGTAATCGTATTTTGCCCGTCAAAAACATCTACATAATACGTTGTAGTGAAACCAGGCGTATGCGACGGATTACTTACAGTTGAAGTAAATCCTGCAGGTGCTGAGTACCATGAATACGTATAAGTTCCTGAGCCTCCGCTCGCGTTTGCCAGAAGATCCACCGTTTCTCCTGTACAAACAGACATAGGTGTTGCCGTGATATTAGATGTAAAAGGGTTACCAGTTATAAATACTGTTATTGCATCTGAATTTACGCAACCAGAATTTAAATCTGTAACATTTAAAATAAATACCTGATCTGCACTTAATTGAACCGTTTGTGGGTCTTCGAGAGTTGCATCCACAAGCATACCCGCAGGAGACCATGAATAAATATATTGACCTGAGCCTCCGGCAATGCTTCCATCCAACTGTGTATACCAGCCGTTTGGTATGGTTTGATCGGCACCAGCATTAACTGATGGCGCATTGTACACATCAACCGGAATAACAATAGTTTGGGGACAACCCATAGCCCCTGTATAAGTTGTTAATGAAACGTTATAGGTCCCTGATGCAGCATATAAATGTGTTGGATTTTGACTTGTCGCTGTCTGTCCATCTCCAAAATCCCACTCCCAGGTTGTTATGGGCTCTGTAGCCGGATTAACTGTTGACAAATCCGTAAATGAGACCGTCTCATCGGTACACGAATTAACATAAGAAAAATTTGGGAAAGGTCTTGGAAAAATCTCAACGGTGGTTGAAACCGGGCTGCTTTGATTTCCATTTACACTCACAACAAGGACATAGTCACCTGCATGTTGCAGCCCAACATTAGCAATTGTTGGATTTTGTTGAGTAGAATTAAATCCGTTAGGCCCAGTCCATGAGTAGGTTGCATTTGGTACATCGTCTGCCCATAAATTAAGATCATCTCCAACGCACAATGGACTGTTGCTGCCCATTGGAGGAGGTACAATTGAGCAGTCTGTTTCACCTGTTCCTGCAACTTTTTCAAATGATATATTACACGGATCGTTTGAAAAGTTAGTAATTAAAAGAATATAATACTCATCTACCTGGCCGTTAGGGATATAGCAATTCTCTACTGAACTGCCTGAGTAGCTGCAATCGACAATTGCACCACCAGTTAGTTGGCCCGTACATGGCGTTACAGGGTCGGTAAAAGGCCCCCAGCAAATGAAGTCAATATCTTCAGTTGGTGTACTGAACATCCTTATATCAATATCTCCGGCAATGCCAATTTTCAAATGATACCAGGCTGGATTGGGTTGTGTAGCAAGACATCCATAATTTGGGCCCCATTCAGCAGATCCTGAGTTAACACCGGCAGGAAAAACATAAGAATCACTTGTGCAGAAAGGTTCTGAATCTACGCAAAAATCACCTTGACTTAATCCGGTAAGCCAGGGAATAAAAACAAGTAAAATAACAATGAAAATTCTTCTCACTTCCGTCACTTCATTTTACTTTAGCAGATTTATCATGCTTATTAATCCAGTTTGTTAGCTGCTCTTCATCCATGGATGACTTCTCCTCCAATGCAACACTATAAAATGTGTTCAATTTATCCAACAAATTCCCATTTTCTTCATTAAATATGTTGTCAGCCACGAATAATAAGAAATTATGCGGCTCGGTATGTCCAATATGTACAATTACTTTATCAGCATATACTTGCTCAAGAATTCTTAACTCCAAATATTTTGATTCTAACTTAATTCTATCGATGGCAAAATATGTACTTTTTTTATCCCTATAAATTTCTGATGATATGCTTCCGTTAAAATCCGCTTTTTCAGTTAAAATAGTGAATTCGTCGACGGTAATTATATTATCATTGCCCTGAATATAATTTTGTTGAGAAAAGGAATCGGAGAGAAAAATGCAATGAAAAGATAATACAAACAAAACTAAAAACCGCATTTTCATATTTAAATTTAAATTAACGTATCGGTCTGAAATCAACTACTACAAAAATAGACATTTAAATATGAAAATAAAATCTAATTTTGATAAGCTGCAAGACATTCGGGTTTGTTTGTTGGACATGATCGGAAAAGTGCTCTTACACCAAAATATAACCGATCATCTTTCAGATATTGAAAAGGATATCTTACAGTTTCCTCCGGGATCCATTTTTTTCACAGAAACTGAACAGAAATAATTTCTAAAGGAAATTCATCGCAATAAAATTGATGTTTTTTAAACGAATCATTATCATTCATCAAAAGATGGTACTTCGCATACGGTTTTGAAATGCGCTATAAAAAAGCTATTTTGCAGTCAGTTAAATATTTGCTGCTACAGACAATTTTATTCGCCATGAAGGATACTGAATCAATAAACAATCATTTAACCAACCCATTATTGAAAGGATTGGGTGAATCGGATACTCTTGCGATCAATGAACGATCGAAAAAGCTGATTGCAGAAGGGAAAAAAGTATACAGGTTTGGATTAGGCCAATCACCATTCCCGGTACCAGAAAGAGTAGTGGAAGCCCTCAGACTTCATGCACCCCAAAAAGACTATCTGCCTGTAAAAGGATTGCCTATTTTGCGGGAAACGGTAGCTGAATTTCACCGGAAGAAAGATGGGATCAGCGCTCAGGCAGATGGCGTTTTGATCGGACCCGGTTCAAAAGAACTGGTTTTCTTATTACAACTGGTGTTCAGGGGTGATATTATTGTAGTAAGTCCTTGTTGGGTTTCCTATATTCCCCAGGCACGGATCCTCGGAAAGAAAATATCGATCATCCGCAGTTCATATGAACACAAATGGCAGCTAACACCTGCTTTATTTCAGGATTTCCTGGAAAAGCGAATTGATAAGGAAAAACCAGCTCTCTTGATACTTAATTACCCAGGCAATCCCGACGGTGTTTCATTTTATGAAAGTGAACTCAGGGAAATTGCTTCCCTGGCGCGTAAAAATAAAATATTCATTCTCTCTGATGAGATTTACGGTCAATTGAATCATAAGGGAAATCATCTTTCCATCGGGAAATATTATCCCGAGGGAACCATTATCAGTTCAGGCCTGTCCAAGTGGTGTGGTGCAGGAGGATGGCGTCTCGGAACTTTTACTTTTCCAAAAGAGCTATACTGGTTGTGCGATAAAATGGCCATAGTGGCCAGCGAAACTTATACATCAGTAAGTGCGCCCATACAATATGCCGCTATTTCAGCTTTTAAAGGAGGGATAAAAATTGAAGAATATCTCTGGAATGTGCGAAAAATACTCTCATCTATCGGTAATGAGAGCGCCAAAATGCTGCAGGCAGCTGGCATAAAAGTTCATGATCCGGTCGGGGGATTTTATTTGTTCCTTGATTTTTCAAATTTTCAAGACCAACTTCATGAGATTGACATTTACACCTCTAAAGAATTATGCACAAAACTACTGGATGAAACCGGAGTAGCGATTCTTCATGGCAGTTCGTTCAGCCGTCCAAAAAAGGAATTTTCTGCCCGTATGGCCTATGTTGATTTTGACGGGACGCGCGCCCTAGCGGCAGCCAAAACAATTCCACTTTCCGAGCCGCTACCTGAAGAATTTAACAAAACCTATTGTGCTAAAATACTAGAGGGGGTTAAACAAATAACAAAGTGGGTTAAGGATTTATAAGTATTATATTTTTTATTATATAGATTATACTGGTTCATTTGATTAAAAAAATCCCGCCATCGGGCAGGATTTCATTTCCTAAATTTAACTATGAAAATCATTTTTCAGGTGCATTAAAAACGCACCAGTATATGACTATGCTGCTCAAAATATTTTAACTCAACTTCTTCCTCTTGCAAATTACTGTTCAGGGATTCATTTACATCGCAGGTTAATGAATCTGATGCTGCAGTATCATGTAATTGCTGGCAAATATCTTCCGTATTGAAAGGAATATCATCGATATAAGCTTCTTCGTCAAATGTAAATTCCTCTTTCATTGCCAATTCATATAGCTTATCTTCAGCTATGGTTTCAGTGCTAAAAGGAATATCGTTGATATAGGCTTCTTCGTTTAATTCGCAATCCAGTATATTTCTTTCAATAACAACTTTGCTGTATATAGCTTCCGTGTTAAAAGGAATGTCTTCAATATAAGCTTCGTCCTTAAAATTTATATCAGCCATCATGTTGAATGAAAAAAGAAGAGTGAAGATAGTTGTGATCGCGGTTGATTTTATTATTGCTTTCATGGTATGATTGATTTTTAGTTTCATTTTCTGAGAGCAAAACTATAGTGAAAAAGCTCTCATGTAAATACATAATCGACGAGTGGCAAAACCTAGTCGGTGAATGGCGGAAATTATTCTTTAAATAAAAATATTGTTTG
>PKSW01000304.1 GCA_002869465.1 Marinilabiliales bacterium | reverse complement strand
TGCGCCTTCAGAGCCTGCTATACAGTGTTTCCCCATTTTCTCAAAATACTTCTCTTGTGCAGGATCGTTTTCCTTGTACCATGACCTAATATGGATAATTTCCAGGTCGTCTATCGATTGAGCATAAGCCCATTTCATGGTATTAGTTATCGGTCCCTCAGCAGGATTCACCCCCATCAACCGGATGGATTCTTCGTAACCAATATGGAGTAAATTTGGCAGTTTATCATATTTACCGATTGGTTTTACAAAATCATTTTGAAGACATTGTGTAAATAATATAGAGTCAGGCATAGAGATTTAAATTTTATCAATTTTTCTACCAGATGTTGAAAGCTGTACTGTTAAAATATGCAAAAATACATTTTTGTATTTAATAGTGCATACACTTAAAGATCAATGGTTTTCAATGAAGAGAATTCAGTTTAGGCATTGCTGCTGACCATTCGTAATTTTGTTAAAAATTCGATTCAGTTTCTATTGTCTTAAAGTCTTTCAAGATATTTGAAATTGAATGAAATACCTAATTAATAGAAATAGCTATTTAAATAAATATCGGGTATTCTTGAATATTGTATTTTAGATGATATAAAATCAATAAATGCATTCACAATGACTAAATATTCAAGTGAACTTAATAGTGTGATGAAATCATTAGGACTTAATCATGAAAGTAAATTATTCCGTTATACCTCTAGAAGTCATATTAATAGGGATCAACATGAAAATGAATATATTAAGGCGAAGAAAGATCCCCATGAAATGATCGTGGATACTTACGAAGGAAGAGGGCATACATACATGGCAAAACAGGTTGGTTCGGGTTTGGCATTCGTCATTGAGAAAGTGACTGAACTAGAATCTACAGAAAGGGTCTGCTGCGAAGTATCACTTAAAAATATACTCGATCAGGGAGGTTTGGTATATCGTGTAGTATCGCAACCGTCTTATATTAATGCTATCTTTTGCACCCTTCCATTAGTTAAAGTTGATATTGACAAATATTAGAAGTAAAATAAAAGTCTTGAGCAAATTCTTATATAGCTGTAGGGCTTTACTTCAAAAGATCTCATTCAGAATTTGCTGTTTTTCGCTACCAAAAATTGCACCCTGTGTTTACCTTTATTTATCTATAATTAACGGCAATATCCCCTTTCAAAAATTCTCAAATAAAAAACTATTGATTTTGGACAAAATCACCAATCAACAATCTTAATCGCTCTAATTCAATTGTTTACAGAGCCGATCCAGCTCTTTCAAAAAGGGATAAAAATTTTCAGATATCTGACAACTTAGGGCTACAAAAATTCTTTATATGAGAATTTTTCAGAATTGACAAACCACTTGCATAAATGATTGTGAGTGGTTTTTTGTTTCTCATTTTCAAATAACTCTGTCGCACTTGAGAGTTGAATCTGCACTTCTAATAAGTCAAGTAAAATATTTGACATTCAGTGCCTTATTGATTATATTTGTCAACTGAAAACCAAAAAATGCCCTACTCCAAATACAAACCTTCACTCCTTCTCAAACCTTTTGTTGATTTTTATTACATCTGGAATAAAGATGAAGTATTGAAATCTCACCTTAGCGTTTCCAGTACAGCCAATAATTATTGTGTGATGCTTTTCAATTATGGAGATAAATATTGCTTATACAACCGGCTTTATGAAGGGGAAGTGTTACCAAAAAACTTTTTATCAGGCCTTTCGACATCACCTTTCAGATTACAGTTATTAGGCAAGGTCAACATGATGGGAATTGTATTTAAGGGAACTGCTTTTCAGGACTTGTTTCACATTCCCGCTCCAGTTGATTTTCTGGATGAAAGGATTGATCTTGAAACAATAATTGGCTACAATGCAAATGTAATCAATAACCAGCTTGCAGAAGCATTAGACGATTTAGAAAGGCTTTCTATTATCGAAAGTTTCTTGTTTGAACGTGTTAAAAATGCTAATCTCAAAACTCACCCAATTGATCAGGCTGTGGATATGATACTCACACAAAAAGGCATGATAAGGGTGGATGACGTTGCTGAAAAGGTAAATTTAAGTCCTCGGCAATTCAGGCGAAGTTTTACAAATAGGGTTGGTATTGGACCAAAGTATTTTGCACGTATTAAACGATTTAATTTCGTTAATCTGTGCTTGTCAAAAAATCCTGAATTGAAATGGATGGAGTTTGTGAATGATGGAGGTTATTTTGATCAGTCGCACTTCATTAAAGATTACCTTGAATTCTCAGGGAAAAGCCCCATCCGATTTTTACAAAGGAACACAGGTTTTTTAAAGGAAATAATAAACAATAATAAAAGAGCAACTGTGCATACCAAAAACTTTTCAAAACCAATATTAACTAATTCTTATTAATCATGATAGAAGAAAACAAAGCATTTATTAGGGAGTATTTCGAGGCAATCAGTGGAAAACCCAAACCACAAGCAGTGGTGGACAAGTATATTTCGAACCGTGATCTCGATTTGAAAAACCACATCATTGCATTCGAAGAATCTGTTCCTCACTACTTAATGATTATTGATGATATAATTGCGGAAGATGATAAAGTAGCGGTTCGTTTTACAATAAAAGGAATACACAGAAATGAGCTTTTCGGACAGCCTGGGAAAGGAGCTAAGATCGATATCCCATCACTGGTTATTTATCAGGTTCAAAATCGAAAAATTGTCAATCATTGGTTTATGCCTGATACCTTAACTATGATGCAACAAATTGGTGCCATTCCTAAGCAACATATGGAGGCGGGTTAATACAAGCTTTTCTTAACGACTATAGAATACGTCAAACCTTCTGGAAGAATTTAGATGATATTAACATCATAGTCGTCCCGGTACACGAATGTCCGTTTTTTACAATACTTCCGGTTTTCATGATTGTAATTTTACCCTCTGAATTTATTTGATATTTCTAATCATTAAATATTAAAAAAAATGAATATTCAAGCTTATATTGATTTTGCCATGAGCAACCCGGCTTGTTACCTGGCAACCAACGAAAATGACCAGCCCCGAGTGAGGGTTGTATTATTGATGTTTGCTGATGAGAGTGGGTTTTACTTTGAAACATTATCGCCCAAAGCCATGAGTAAACAATTACATCGAAATCCCAAAGTGGAAGTCTGTTTTTACAATAATCCACCAGATCTTTCAGATGCCAAAGAAATGCGAATAACAGGAACTGTTGAGTTTGTAATGGAAGAAATAATCATCGAAGAAGTCTACCAAAAAGTGAAATTTCTTGAAGATTTAACCGGACAGCCTATCAAGCCTTTTCTGGAAGTGTTTAAAATTGGTACTGGTGATACTCATTTCTGGACTTTGCAAGATGTATTGAAAGAACCTGAAATTGAACACACTACGTTTTAAAACTGAAAAATATATTTTTTTCAAACCCTTAAAACACAAAATCATGAAAACAAAAATCTTTCTTACTGCTTCGGCGCTTACAATTCTGATAAATGTCTTTGGTCAAAATCCTGTAATGGAATTTGCATTTACAGCTATTGACAACACAACTTACGTTCAACTCGACAGCATCAAAGTGATGAATCGCACGCAAGGAAACGACACAGTGCTATATTGGCCTGATACAGTGCTTGTACTGGATTATATGTCGGGAATAACTGAAATTGACAATAAAGGAGAAGACTTTTATGTTTTCCAAAACTTTCCAAACCCTGTAATAAGCCAAACCACAATCACTTTGTACCTTCCTGAAAAGGGGAAAGTAAGTCTGGTTATTACAGACATATTAGGACGCCAAGTTATTAACACAGAGAAGTGGTTGGATAAGGGCTATCATTCCTTTATGTTTTGCCCGGAAGCTGGTGAAATATTCCTTTTTACGGCTTATTGGAAATCAACCATAAGGAATATTAAAATACTTACCACCAGTAATGTTTCCGGCTTAACAAGTTCGCTTGAATACATAGATAGCAAGATCTCGGAACCGCCACAGTTCAAAAGAATAGAAGCTACTCAGGGTTTCACATTCAGTTTGGGAGACACGCTGCTTTTCATAGGATATGACAATACTCTTCAATCTGGAATACTGGATGTTCCTGAGACCAATGAAGACTATGCATTCCAGTTTGCTACCAATATTCCCTGCCCTGGAACACCCATAGTGGAATATGAGGGACAGGTTTATAACACTATACAAATTTTCAGCCAATGCTGGTTAAAAGAAAACCTTAATGTTGGAACAATGATCCAGGGCGATCAAGAAATGACCGATAACAGTATTCTTGAAAAATACTGTTATAACAACGAGCCAGATAGTTGCGCTAAATATGGTGGACTATACCAGTGGGATGAAATGATGCATTATACTACAGAGAAGGGCTCCCAGGGCATTTGCCCTTCTGGCTGGCACATCCCCACGGATGATGAGTGGAAGATACTGGAGGGAGCTGTGGACAGTCAGTATGGAATCGGTAATCAAGCTTGGGATGAATTCGGATGGAGAGGCACTGATGCAGGAGCGAACCTGAAAACCTCCAGTGGTTGGTATGATGGAGGCGACGGCACCGACTTGTTTGGATTTTCGGGACAACCAAGTGGCACCCGTGATTATGATGCTGGCACCTTCAGTGTAAACGGCAAAGTCGCAATGAGTTGGTCATCTACTGAGAATGAACCCGGTATCGTATTTTACCGATTCCTATTTTACGATGATTCAAAAGCAATTCGAGGTATCACTGTTGTGGACTACGGTTTAAGCGTCCGCTGCATTAAAGATTAGTTTAGTCTTGAATCAGGCTGAAGGTATGACAATACTTAGTTGATGAATGTGAGGTAAAAGCAGTAACCCAATTTACTATTAATAAATAATCAATCGATCAACAATAAAAAAGAAAGAGACTATGATGAAAACAAAAATTATTAAATCGCTTATGTTAACCATCCTGTGTACCGGCTGCTACGGTATTTCCTTACTCCATTCTCAAACCTGCAATGTGACTTTTCAGGCGGATTTCAGTGAGGCGATAATTGAAAATCCCACAACTGTTGGAATCAGAGGAAGCGTCGCCCCATTATCCTGGACTGAAACTATGATCATGGAAGATAAGAATGGTGATGGTATTTATACTTTACAAGTTGCATTTGAAAACTTCAAGCCAGGCACGGAAGCTTCATACAAATATGTGCATGGAAATGTTGTCTGGGAAAATGATTTGCTTGGAGCAATTGGTAACCGATCCATCTATCTATATGAAGGGAAAAACAAATTACCAGTGGACAAATGGGATCACCTTGATAAATATTCTTCTACAAGCCTTTTAGAAGCAGCAATCACAGGTAAATTCTGGGATTGGGTCTACATTATTGGAAGCGACAAACAAAACGGTCTGTCACCTGAAGAAATCGGGTTGAAATTAACAGCTTTCTGGGGTTCAATGAAATGGCTGGAAAGTCCTCAAATACTGTTAGGTTGGGAAAAAACTTCCCAAGCAATGTACCCAAATGGCTATTTTGAAACCATTGAAAATACACCTGAAAAAGTAGTTTTTAAAGCGAGAAAAACGTGGTTAAACTATTACGGGGACGAAGATCAAATTATGAATGTTACACGTGACGATATGACCCTGGTATTTAAAACTAATACCGAGGCTATAGCAATGGCAAAGGGTTGGAAATGTAAATGGGAAGATGAAGAAGATTTTTTTAAAGTAACGATTGAAAAATAAATAAAATTTATCTCGCTATATTAATGTATATAGAAAGACAGTAAAAAAAGGAAATCTTTTTAATCTATTGATTTTACTTTATTTGAAGAAAATATTGCCTCTTTCAAAAATTTAGATATTTCACAAATTAGGGAGCAAAAATTCTTTATATGAGAATTTTTCCGAACTAAACCACTTGCATGAATGATTGTGAGTGGTTTTTTGTTTGGTCAACCTATATTAGAAAATATGACTTAACTTTAACCCTGATTAACTCACATTGTTTGACGATATACAATGAATACAAAAATGTTGTATTATTTTTTGATTCAAATTTTTTTATTTACAAATTTTTACTCTTGTACCCCCCATAAATCACCTATATCTGATAAAGCGAATCGTTTGGTTGACTCTCTAATTCAAATAAATCGATTAAATGTCGAAACGATTATGGTCATATTTGGTTCAGATGTCATTACTGCTATAAATACTAAAAAAGGTATTGTTGTTATAGATGCAGGTATTTCAACTGGTCTGTCATCAAAATACAGAGATAGAATTGAAATGGAGTTCCAAAGTGAAAAATTTGCATATGTAATTAATACACATGCCCATCATGACCACAACAGGGGCAATAGTGTTTTTGTAAAATCACAAATTGTAGGACACAAGAATAGTTTAAATGAAATTGAAAAGCAATGGGAAATGCCCGAAAAAGTAAAAAAAGCGGTTGGTAAAATCACTGAAGAATATGATTTGAAGTTGGAGAAATACAAACAAAATTCAGAAGAATGGTATTATGCTTTCAAACAAAAAACAAGGTATCAAAATTCATATAATGATATAGAAAGCGCAATTCCTATAAAGAAGCCAAATATTACATTTTCTGACAGTTATAACATTGACATGGACAATATCACTTTTCAATTAAAATACTTTGGTAAATGCCATTCAAATAGTGATATTTTAATTTTTGTCCCTGAATTAAAACTTCTTTTTACGGGAGACTTAATGTTTCAGTTCGGAAGACCAAGCATAAATGATACAACAAAAGTAGATAAAGAATTGTGGGCAGAAGCAGTTTGCTGGATTGAAAAACGGATGTATGGTATTGATAAAATAATAGGAGGACATGGGCAGATCATGTCAATTGAAGACTTAAAAGCATTTAACAAAAAAATACTTGAACAAATAGAAGTTGATTAATAATGCCAGTGCCTAACAAAAAATGTATACTGAAGGAGTTTACTATTACAGGCTGCAGGTTTGTGATGCAGTTGCCAATGGGAAGATGGTAAAGTTGAGGTAAGACCGTTTTACAGCAAAATCATTAGTTGACTTAACTCTTTCAAAAAGGAATAAAAATTTTTAGATATCTGACAACTTAGGGCTAC
>PKSW01000036.1 GCA_002869465.1 Marinilabiliales bacterium | reverse complement strand
GGTAAATTCGATAAGCAGTTCCAGTGCCTCCCGGGCTTCATTTTCCTGAAATTCACGTAATAATTCAATCGCTCTATTTTTAAATTCAAGCATCTTTTCAGAGGCATACTGAATACCTCCTGAAGCTACTACCTTTTCGATCAGCCAATCTACTTTCTTTGGATCTGTATTGTAGCGCTTTACAATTTGGATCATTTTACGTTTTTCGGATCCGGAAACCTGGTTGAGTGCATAAATCAATGGCAGGGTCATTTTCTTTTCCTTAATATCGATGCCACTGGGTTTCCCGGTACTGTTTCCTTTGACAAAATCAAACAGGTCGTCTTTGATTTGAAATGCCATCCCCGCCTGCTCACCAATCTGCCGCATCTTTTCTATCTCAACATCTGTAGCCGAAGATGCCGCTCCGGCAGCAAAACAGGAAGCCAACAGTGAGGCCGTTTTTTTCCTGATGATCTCGTAATAAATATCTTCTTCAATATCCAGTTTCCGGGCTTTTTCAATCTGCAAAAGTTCGCCTTCGCTCATTTGTTTTACGGCCTTCGATACAATATCCAATGTTTTATATTCCTTATGCTCCAGGGCCACCAGCAAACCTCTCGACAGTAAGTAATCACCTACCAGAACAGCAATTTTATTGCGCCATAAGGCATTAATTGAAAACCTGCCGCGCCGCTGCGACGAATCGTCCACCACATCATCATGCACCAGGGTAGCGGTATGCATCAGTTCCACCAATGTAGCAGCACGATACGTAGCGTCATTCACTTCACCAAAAAGTTTAGCACTGTAAATAACCACCAGCGGCCGCATTTGCTTGCCTTTGGCTTTTAATATGTAACGCATAATTACGTCCAGCAACGGCACTTTCGACTTCACCGCATCGCGAAACACCTTTTGAAAGGCTGCTAATTCTTCAGTTACCGGACGTTTTATTTCGTTTAAGTTCCTCATAGGGGAATCAAATTTAAAGTTATTTTTGCCAAAAATATTTTTGTGGCAGGTTTTTTATTTGACAATATCGTTTTTGGACCCGTTTACAGCCGCAGGCTGGGTGTTTCTTTGGGCATTAACCTTTTACCCAACAACAGCAAATACTGTAATTTTAACTGTATCTATTGCGAGTGTGGGTGGACAGAAATTAAAAAGGGTGAAAAAATAATTTTACCTAATCGCGAGGAATTAACGACCAGGCTAACCAATAAGTTAAAAAATTTAAAGGGAACAGTTAACGAGCCTGACACCATCACATTTGCCGGAAATGGCGAACCTACCATCCACCCTGATTTTGCGGGCATCATTGATGACACCATTGCGATCCGTGATAAATATGTCCCGAAAGCCCAAATCAGCGTGTTGTCAAACGCAAGCATGCTGCACAAACCCAAGGTGGTTAAAGCGCTGAAAAAAATTGAATTGAACATCCAAAAACTGGATAGCGGCATCGAAAATACCTTCAACCTGATCAATCAAACCGCAAAAGGTTTGTCATTTGAAAAAATTGTGAATGGTTTGCTGGCTTTTGAAGGCAAACTCATCATTCAAACACTGTTTTTACGGGGTGAATACAACGGCCATTTTATTGACAATACAACACCTGAAGAAATTGATGCCTGGTTGCAGCTGGTTAAAAAAATCAATCCTGAATACGTGATGATATATCCTATTGACAGAGGCACCCCTGCCAAAAACCTGCAAAAGATTCCTGAAAACCAACTAAATGAGATTGCGGCACAAGTTGAAAAAGCTGGTATTAAGACAAAGGTGTATTATTAACCTACTTCCACTCCACAATAGTTCCCCGTTCCTTTTGCAACATGTTAACCGGTAGAGCTTCCTGAATGCTATTGGCAATGGCATCTGTTAGCAAGGCTTTGGCAAATTTGCGGGTAAAAACCAAACTCACCTCCCTCAATGGTGTGATATTATTAAATGATCTCACCTGGGCTTTTCTGCTTCCTTCAATTTCGAGGCTGGCCAGTTCGGGTATTAGTGTAAAACCGCCTTCCTTGTCAATAATTTTGATCAGGGTTTCCAGGGTACCGCCTTCATAATCAAAAGGGAGTTCGCCGGCATTAATTTCCTGAATATTGCATAAATTCACCACCTGGTGCCTGAAACAATGCCCATCGCTAAGCAACCAGATACCTGGCGTTTCCATATCCTTGATACCGATCGACAATTGCTGCGACAATTTATGAGAGGTGCTCGCGTACACCATCATTTCCTCATAATATAAAGGCTTCTCGTTTATTTTGTCGTCATGCAGGGGTGTGACCAAAATGCCGATATCAAGCAAATCTTTTTTCAGCAGTTCCACAATCCGCTCCGTAACGGTTTCTTCAATTTTAATATGAATGCGGGGATGGTTTTTTTTAAAGTCCCCGGTAAACCTTGGCAATAAATAAGGAGCAATGGTCGGGATGATACCGATCCTTAATTCTCCTGACAATTCATTTTTAGATTCATCGGCTCTTAATTTCATTTTACCGGCTTCTGCCAGCACGATCCTTGCCTGTTCAATAATCTTTTCGCCTGCCATCGTAGGCACTACGGGTTGTTTGCTTCTATCGAAAAGCATTACGCCCAGTTCTTCTTCCAGCTTTTTTAGCTGCATGCTCAAAGTAGGTTGCGTAACAAAGCACTTTTCTGCCGCAGTTACAAAATGCCTGTAGGTGTCTACAGCCACCAGGTATTCGAGTTGTATCAGTGTGACCATAGTACAAATATAGATATTTTCTATCTATTTATAAATATTATTGATTTGACAAATGATTGTATGTGTTGTATTTTTGTATTCAAATTAGCAACACAAAAAAACAATCATATGAATACTATAGGAATAGATAAGAACATAGCATCGGAATTGTCGATGAAATTAAATGATTTGCTGGCCAATTACCAGGTTTTTTACACCAATGTAAGGGGATTTCACTGGAATATAAAAGGTGAGAAATTTTTCGAGTTGCATGCCAAATTTGAAGAATTGTACAATGATCTCATTATTAAGATTGATGAAATTGCCGAACGTATTCTGACCCTCGAACATGAACCTTCTTACAGGTACAGTGATTATTTACAACGATCAGAAATTAACGAAGTGAACGAAACCCAAGACGGAAGGAAAGATGTTGAAAATATCATCCACAGTTTCTCAATTCTGATCAGGAAGCAAAGGGAAATTTTAAGCCTTTCCGGCGAAGCTGATGATGAAGGAACGAACAGTTTAATGAGCGATTACATTCGCGAACAAGAAAAACTGGTATGGATGTATTCCTCATTCATAGGATAAGAAAAAAACCAAATTATTAATTAAAAAAAAGGAAAATAACATGGAAAATGAAGTAATGAACACTATGCCAAGAATTGGAGACATGGCTCCGGATTTTGAAGCCGTAACAACAAAAGGAAAAATTAAATTTTCTGATTTTGCAAAAGACAAATGGATCGTGATGTTTTCGCATCCCGCTGACTTTACACCAGTATGTACTACCGAAATGAGCGGCTTTGCCACTCGTAAAAACGAATTTGATGAGTTAAATGCCGAGTTGATTGGTCTGAGTATAGACAGCATTCATTCGCACCTGGCGTGGGTGAACAATGTTAAAGAAAAAACTGGGGTTTATTTCAACTTCCCAATTATTGCTGACATTGATATGAAGGTTTCTAAATTATACGGAATGTTGCAACCCAACGAAAGTGAAACTGCAGCTGTGCGTGCCGTATTTTTTATCGACCCAAGCAAGAAAATCCGCCTTATCATGTATTATCCGCTGAATGTGGGCCGTAATATGGACGAGATCATCAGGGTATTACAAGCGCTTCAAACTTCTGATAAATACAAAGTAGCCATGCCACTGAACTGGAAACCGGGTGAAAAAGTAATTGTTCCGCCACCAAAAAACCTGGACGAAATGCAGGAACGCATTGATGGTAATTACGATGAAAAAATCGATTTCTACCTGGTAAAAAAGAACCTGTAAACATATATTTTTTTCATAGTAGCCTGTTAAGTTAAAATTCCTTAACAGGCTTTTTTATATCCATTTATCAAGCTTGAACAGCTAAAAGCCATATGCTTTTTTACTATTTTTGCCGCCATGGAAAAAAAGCCAATCGTACTTAGCGGAATCCGCCCAACTGGAAACCTGCACCTCGGAAATTATTTTGGGGCAGTAAAGAACTTTGTAAAAATGCAGGAAACCAATGAATGTTATTTTTTCATTGCCGACTATCACATGCTTACCACGCATCCGAATCCAAAGGATTTGCAGAGCAATGTTCGCCAGGTGGTGATAGAATACCTGGCTGCTGGCCTCGACCCTGAAAAAGCCACACTTTATCTCCAAAGCGATATACCCGAAACAGCAGAATTGTATCTTTTCCTGAATATGAATGCCTATCTGGGGGAACTGGAAAGGGTTACTACATTTAAAGAAAAAGCCCGTAAACAACCTGAAAATATAAATGCCGGTTTGTTGACCTATCCAACATTGATGGCTTCCGATATTATCATACAACGTGCACATTTGGTACCAGTTGGAAAAGACCAGGAACAGCATCTTGAAATGACAAGAACTTTTGCACGCCGATTCAACCGCATGTACAAAGTAGATTATTTCCCAATTCCGAAAGCTTATAATTTCGACCAGGAGTTGGTGAAAATACCTGGCCTTGACGGTTCAGGAAAAATGGGGAAATCTGAAGGAGAAGGAAATGCCGTATTTTTAGGTGAAGACCCAACATCCATCCGTAAAAAAGTAATGCGCGCTGTTACAGACAATGGTCCTACCGAAATGAACCAGGAAAAACCCGAGCCCATTCAAAACCTGTTCAGCTTAATGGAAGTTGTTTCCAGCCCAGATACGGTAGCTCATTTCGATGAAGACTATAATAACTGCAGCATCCGATACGGCGACCTTAAAAAACAATTGGCCGAAGATATCATCAATTTTACGGCACCATTTTACGAGAAGATCAATGAACTGAAAAAGAATGATGCTTACATCAAAAAAGTGATTGATATGGGTGCCGAAAAAGCAAGAGTCAATGCGCAGAAAACTGTCCGTGAAGTAAGGGAAATCATCGGCTTTAGAAAAATCTATTAACCTATTAAAACATTACCTGAGATCCACTAAATATGCTGGAAAAAAAAGAGAATCACCTGAAAGAAATTCCTGAAAGAGCGGTATTGGTGGGCCTGGTGACAAGTGATATTGATAAAAACAAAGCCGAAGAATATTTGGATGAACTATCATTTTTAGTTCAAACCGCTGGAGGTATTGTCGAAACACGTTTTTTACAGGCATTGCCGTCCGCCAACTCAAAAACATTCGTTGGGTCTGGGAAGTTGGATGAAATTAAGCAATACGTGAAGGCTGCTGAAATTGACATGGTTGTTTTTGACGATGAATTGGGAGCATCTCAAATCAGAAACCTGGAAAAAGAACTGGAGTGCAAAATTCTCGACAGGACCAACCTCATCCTTGATATTTTCGCCAAGAGAGCCCAAACTTCACATGCCAAAACACAGGTGGAACTGGCACAATACCAATATTTGCTTCCCCGGCTGACAGGCATGTGGACGCACCTTGAACGGCAAAGAGGAGGCATTGGATTACGTGGCCCCGGAGAAACAGAAATAGAAACCGACCGTCGTATCATTCGCGATAAGATCTCACTGCTGAAAAAGAAACTGGTTCAGATCGATAAACAAAAGGCCACACAACGTAAAAACCGGGGTAAAATGGTGCGTGTGGCACTGGTGGGTTATACCAATGTGGGCAAATCAACACTGATGAACCTTATTAGTAAATCAGATATTTTTGCTGAAAACAAGTTGTTTGCCACGCTCGATACCACCGTTCGAAAAGTAGTGATTGAAAACCTGCCTTTTTTACTCTCCGACACCGTAGGTTTCAT
>PKSW01000020.1 GCA_002869465.1 Marinilabiliales bacterium | reverse complement strand
GACGTTCAAAACGTATTGATTTCGTAGGAGGTATCCGTGGATTGGGTGAGTTAAAGAAACGTCTGGATAGCGGTGAAATGAAAGTAGCATTTGGCCTGTATCCAGTGAGCATGCAACAGCTAATCGACATTGCTGATAACGACATGATCATGCCACCTAAAACCACCTGGTTCGAACCCAAATTAAGGTCTGGTTTGGTGGTGCATGAATTGGACTAATATAAATTTTCAAATGAATGGAGTCTAAAGACAAAGTACTTGATACATTGAGAAAATCTCACCAACCGCTCAAAGGCGGGGAAATTGCTGAAAGAAGTGGTCTCGATAAAAAGGAAGTTGATAAAGTCATCAAAACACTTAAAACAGAAGGCTTGATCGAATCACCTAAACGCTGTTTTTATGTGGCAAAATAAGCGTTCAAATAAACATTTAAAAAGCGAATACTAAGAAGTGTTCGCTTTTTTTTATCTTGTAGGCAACCATTTACATTTTTGTTGTTATTATTCATAAAGACATTGCAGCAATCGAAAAGGAATTAATTGAGCGTTTGAAAGAAGGTGACAATGGTGCATTAGAGGAAATTTACGACCTCTACGCACCTGTATTGCTTGCAATATCTACCCGGTATACTGATTGTAAGGAAGATGCTGAAGACGTATTGCACGACTCGTTCATAAAAATACTTAAGGGACTTAACACATTTACATCCCAGTTTGAAGGTTCTTTTGAAGCCTGGATGAAAAGAATAACAGTAAATACTTCGATCAACTTTATTAAAATGAAAGCCAAACACTCATCTCTTAATAGTAATATTGACGATACCGACAAACTACCATACATCCAAAATGAATCTGACCTGCCCGATAAATTACATCCTGATAAAGTAATTGAAATCATCAGAGAACTACCACCGGGTTATCGGATGGTAATGAACCTGTATATATTTGAAAATTTTACACATAAAGAGATTGCTAAAGAGCTAAATATCAGCACCAACACATCTAAGTCGCAACTTTCAAAAGCAAGGGTGCTACTAAGAAAAAAAATAATTCAACACACAAATATGTTACAACACGTTGAAGATGAAAGAAATTAAAGACATAGACAAATTATTACTTGACTCGCTGGCAGATCACAAGCCAACGCCATCACCCGGAAGCAAAAAGCGCTTTCTTATTTCGGCTTCCGGTATTATGTCAAGTAATTTCAAGCAAATTTTTAATTGGAAGAGTACGATCGTTGCCATAATTCTGTTATTAGGCAGTGGCAGCATACTCTACTATTATTTACCCTATAGCCCTGACAAGACCGAAACTAGCTCCCAATTGCCCGTTGTTGAACAACATGTAAATTCGACCAAAATTCCATCACAATCAGAAACTGAAAACATATTAGACCAAAAGACTACCCAGAAAAAACAAAATGAGAACAATTTCTCATTAGGAAAAAATGAAGAAAGAAGCAATAAGGAGGTAGAAGTTTCTTCAATTCCATTACAAACATCTCCCGGGAAAATAAATAATAGTTCAGCCACTGAAATATTACCTGATAATTTATCCAAACAACGGAGTTCCGGGTCTGATTATTTTACAATTCTCGCTTCTTTAACTATAGCCAAAGTTTATAACCTCAGTGCATATAAAAACAGCAGTTTATTAATTAATTACCAAAATACAGATACATCTCATATTGAAACAAAAGTGCTAACCGGTAAACCTGAAAATGACAGACGAAAACAGTCGAATTCACAAAAGATAGATTTGGCATACACTATAAGTTATCAACCCGAATTGATATTTAACATCATTGAAAACAATAAAATAGTGCACAACATGGGTGCTAATATACATTTCAGGATATTTGACGGTAAATATCAAATACGCACCGGTATTGGTGCTTCTATTAGCAAAGGATATTATGAATACGCAGTTAATTATAACGAATATATGGGTAGTTATTTGGGGCTTGATTCCATAACGTTTGCATGGAGTGATAATAATTATTACTTATTGCCCACATACTAGCAATCGAAGCGTGAAGTATTTGATACAGCAGTACAATTTGATGTCTCCAAGGTTTATAAAAGATTTATATACCTCCAGTTGCCGATAACTTTTGGCTACGATTTTATCCAAAAAGAAAAGTATTCATTAGGCCTCCGTTTCGGACCGGTGCTTTCTGTTCTTTCTTCCACAAGAACTATATCTTCAAGCTATGATCCAGGTAACAATAAAATCATTCAAATCAACCAGGTTACACCTGATCGCATACAGACAAATTGGTCTTTAATGGCAGGGTTAAACATGAGTATATACTCAAAAAAGAACCTCTATTACGAGGTAGAACCGCAATTCTCTTACTATTTCAATTCGGTATATCAAAAGGATGACGCTACCAATCCTCCTTTTAGTCTCGGAATCAGGTTTGCCATCGGAATTAAATAATCCTTCCAGGCAACCAATTAAAAAAATGGAGTTTATAATAGTATAACGTAAAAAACAAAAAAAAACGAATCTTTAAATGTATTGTAGTATGAAAAAAATAATCACTTTATTTCTGACTTTTTGCACCATCGGTCTTATGGCGCAGTTCAATTTCGATGTTTCAGGTTATGTAAGCGATGAAGCCAATAGCACACCTATCCCAGATCAAATCATTTTAATTTCCGTATTCAATTTGAGTGACTCCGTCGCTTTGATTAGTGGAACAGCGGTTACTGATGAAAATGGCTTTTACGAATTTGGAGGCGATATACAGGAAGATATGGCGTTGCTTCATATAGGCACTTACGATTGTAATATGACATACATGTCATATTCGTTTGAAATAAGTGCTAATAATTCATCAGTTATTCAGGATTTTGAAATTTGCACAAATACTGGTAATACATGTGAAGCTTACTTTGAATATTTCTTAAGCGAAGGTCTTACCGTTGAATTTGATAATTTATCAACGGGCAATAATTTAACTTATTATTGGGATTTTGGTGATGGCACCAACTCCGACGAAGAGAATCCAGTACATGTGTATAATAATGCAGGCGAATATTATGTTGTTCTTATTATTTCAAGCGGCGACTCAACATGTATTGAAGATTATCAGGAATGGATTTATGTCGAAGGTGGACAAGGAGAATGTGAAGCTTACTTTGAATATTTCTTAAGCGAAGATCTTACCGTTGAATTTGATAATTTATCATCGGGCAATAATTTAACCTATTATTGGGATTTTGGTGATGGGAATTTCTCACAGGAAGAAAATCCCGAACACACGTATATTGGACTAGGTATTTATGAAATTTGTCTAGCTATTTCATCAAATGACAGCACATGTTATGATATGTATTGCGAGTCAATTGTTGTTAATGATTCCGGATATTGTCTTGCCCAATACGCTTATTATCCTGATTCTTCCCAATCGGATTACACCTATCAATTTATTGATCTCTCGTATGGTGAAATTGATAGCTGGTACTGGGATTTTGGTGATGGCAGTTTTTCAGAAGAGCAAAACCCTGTTCATACCTTTATTAGTGAGGGTAACTTTTATGTCTGTTTAACTATTACACAGGGTGAATGTCAAAGTACTTGGTGTGAATACGTTTCTGTCACACCTCTTGAAGATTGTTTTAACTACTTCACTTATGAAGGAACAGGAAATTCTGTGCTTTTTGAAGGTTTCCATTCAAATACAGAAACGGCAACTTATTTCTGGGAGTTTGGCGACGGACTCACTGCACAGGGAAAAGTTGTAGACCATACCTATTCATCAACAGGAACATATTTTGTAAGCCTGATATCTTCTGATGAAGATTCATGTACTGCGATTTCATCCCAAATAATAGCAGTCGGAGACAGCATCGAATACAACCAAGTATACGGACAGGTATTTGAAGGTAATTTTCCTTTAAACGAAGGAATGGTTATGATCTTCTCGATGGATACCGACAGTAATTACATTCCTTTTAATGATATGACCTTAATTGATTCCTCTGGGGTTTATGTATTTCCTTATGTTCCCAACGGGGAATTTGCCATATACGCGATCCCATTAAACTTTAATGGGTACCTTCCAACATATTATGGCGATGTAGTGAATTGGGATGATGTGACACCTATTGTTCTAGGAAACCCCAATAATCCATACAATATAAACCTTGTTCCTGCCGAGGCATCAACAAACCCGGGTATTGGATCAATTGTTGGTTTTATTAATGATCCGGCAGTTAGGGAAGATTTCATTAATAAGGTGACCATGCTATTGTATAACGAAGATCATGAACCCATTAACTATGCGCAAGTAAATACCGATGGAAGTTTCAGTTTTACTGATCTTGCTGACGGCACCTATTTCATTTACCCTGAACTCACGGGTGTTTCATGTGAATTTATTCGAGTAGACATTGTAGATGGAGAACAGGTTGTTGTGAATATGACCATGGAAGGTAATAGTATTCTCGGGACAAATGAATTGAAAAGCCTAACTAATGCAGGAGATATATTTCCAAACCCTTTGACAGGAACTGCCCTGATAGAATTAACGAATACAGAAGGAACATTAATCACTGTTCAGGTTTTGGATATAACCGGCCGAAATCAATATATCCAGGAATACAATGTCAATGTAGGACGCTCCGTGATCAATATCCCAATGGAAAAATTAAAAACAGGCCTTTATATCGTTAGAATTAGCAACAATAAAGGAGATTTAATTACTAAAAAAGTAATCAGGCAGTAGAAATCATTTCAGATTTATATAAAGCAGAAGCTTAACTCTTATACCAGGCAATTTTTTTCATAACTAAGCAACTTGCCTGAAGCGATCACTGAAAAGTGTTCGCTTTTTTTATGCTCACTAATAATTATTACTTTTATTGCAAATAAAAATGCCATAAAATCATGGAAATCAAAAAAGTCTCTTCGGATGTAAAATGGGAAGAAATAGTAGGTTATTCAAGGGCTGTTAAGATGGGGAATATTATTGAAGTTGCCGGAACAATTGCTTATGATCAGGACGGAAAGTTGGTGGGCAAGGATGATCCTTATGAGCAAACGAAATTTATTATCAAGAAAGCAGAAAAAGCGCTGAAACAATTGGACTGTTCATTGCAAAAT
Organism: Marinilabiliales bacterium; assembly: GCA_002869465.1. Taxonomy (GTDB): domain Bacteria; phylum Bacteroidota; class Bacteroidia; order Bacteroidales; family F082; genus UBA4459. Next base: position 815 of record PKSW01000020.1, on the reverse strand, counting down.
GTAATAAGAACGCGCATGTATGTTACCGATATCTCACAATGGGAAGAAATTGGCAAAGCTCATCGAGAATTCTTCAAGGATATCAAGCCTGCATCTACCATGGTAGAAGTATCAAAGCTCGTTACATCTGACACTTTAGTAGAAATGGAATTTTCAGCCATTTGTGAATAAAAAAATAAACCCAACATGAAAAAAACTTTACTCTTAGCAACCATTTTATTTTGCATTTGGCAGATAAAATCCCAGGACACATTCTCTATTTGCGCCATCGACACCATTACCGGTGAAGTAGGAAGTGCCGGTGCATCTTGCATACATATAAATCAAGGAATAAGAATCCTAAGTGATGTTCATCCAGGCATTGGAGTAATCCACACACAGGCCCAATATGATGTAGCTAATCAATCATATGCTCGGAATCTAATGAACCAGGGCCTTTCACCACAACAAATAATTGATTCACTTGTAGCAAACGACATTAATAATAATCCTACTATCAGGCAGTACGGTATTGTTGACTTTAGAGGCATAATTCCAAGAACTGCAGCATATACAGGCCAAAATTGTCTCAATTATAAAAACCATATCACTGGAAGAAATTATTCCATCCAGGGAAATATTTTGTTGGGACAACAGATACTCGATTCGATGGAAGCCAGGTTTTTAAGAGCTGAAGGTGAATTGGCCTGCCGTTTGATGGAGGCTTTGCAGGGTGCTAAAGTTGTGGGTGCCGACACCCGTTGCATGGCAGATGGCATTTCTTCCGTTGGTGCATTTCTAAGAGTAGCCCAGCCTGATGATCCGGTAAATAATTT
>PKSW01000305.1 GCA_002869465.1 Marinilabiliales bacterium | reverse complement strand
CAGCATTCAGGAAGAAATATAGCCGCTTTTATTTGCGAAAGTATCATCAGTTGTGGTGGCCAAATTGAACTGCCAGAGAATTACCTGAAAACGGTTTATAAAGAAATTCGCGAAGCAGGAGGTATTTGCATCGCAGATGAAGTGCAGGTGGGATGCGGGCGCGTTGGGAGTGCTTTTTGGGGATTTCAGTTGCACGATGTTGTTCCTGATATAGTGACCATCGGCAAACCAATTGGCAACGGGCATCCACTGGCAGCTGTTGTTTGTACAAAACAAATAGCTGAAGCCTTTGCTAATGGCATGGAATACTTCAACACATTTGGTGGTAATCCCGTTTCATGCGCTATTGGTAACGAAGTATTGCAGGTAATTGAAGATGAGAAGCTACAGGAGAATGCACTCGTGACGGGTAATTATCTGAAAGATCAGTTAAAAGCGCTTCAAAAAGACTTTCCCATTATTGGAGATGTAAGGGGACAAGGCTTGTTCCTTGGCTTTGAATTAAATGGTAAAAATAAAAAACCGCTGGGAGAGAAAGCCAGCTGTCTTGTCAATAGAATGCGTGATTTTGCCATATTGATGAGCACAGATGGCCCCGATCATAATGTGATTAAGATCAAACCGCCCATGGTATTCTCAAAAGAAAATGCGGATGAGCTCATATACAGACTATCCATAGTATTAAAGGAAGATTTTATGCAATTGACAGATTAATGAGCTGAAAAAATACCATGAAATATCCAGTAATACTTACTGCAATTCTCATACTACTGTTTCATCTGTCACGCAACAGGGGAGAGACTCATTCAGTAAAAAGAGAATTCGATTCTATTGATCTTTTTAATTATCCCAATTCATGAAAATTATAATCCGCGAAATGGTGAAAAACTAAATGCCGAACATTTTTCCTGGTCAGAAGCACATCTTTTATTACTTTTAGCGGAGAAGAATTATATCTTATACTCAAAAATCTGTGTTAACATACTTTATGTAACAAATACAATCATGGCAAAATCACAAGACGCGAAGAAGAACGTTAAAAAAGAAGCACAAAAATCAGCGAAAGAAAAAAAAGCTGAAAAAAGGGAAAAGAAAGCCAAAAAAGGATAGCATAAATTGGCTTGGCTTTTCCTGAGATCATTCAAGGTCAGCTGAATGCTCACCGGACACATCATGCCTTTTAGGTGATCTTGAAGCAAAAATTCAAAAAAAGTTTGCAAAACAATGCATGTATTAACTTATATGTTTTAGCGTAAATAAAACGTTTTTTATTAGGCTTTTTAAAATGAGGTACTTATATTTGTGGTGCTTGTTTGTTCTTCATATTTGAAAGAACAATAGAGATTTACCAAAATCTCCAATAAACTCCTCATGCACCGTTGGGGAGTTTTTTGTTGATCATTTCTGAATATCCGTTTGAAATTCTTCTTTTCTCAATCTTAGCAAGGTTCTGAACATGGGTTCATCTGCCAGATTTTTTCGTTTCCTGATCTCCAGGGCTTTCTGAATCATTTCTTTGGGAGGTGCAGAATCAGCAGCCCGAAGGCAATTATAATGCTGTGATGTAAATTCTTTGATCCTCTCTGATAATTTTTTTTGTCCGAGAAGCTTCGAAATATAAAAATGCGGTTTGAGCAGGCTTTCGTCTTTTTTTATAATTCCTTCTTCTATAGCAATTTTTTCCAGACCTGTATCTGGATAAATACGAAGTCCTTCTGTAATATGAACCAGATCACGTTCATCAATAAACCGTTGAATAAAATCGAAAGTTTCATCAAGCGTGTTATCATCTTCACCGGGTCCTCCAAGGATGAAAAACCACATGGTAGGCATATCGGCTTCTTTTAAGATGCTAACCACTTTTTCAAGTTTTTTTATGTTAAAATCCTTTCTCAGGTTTTGCAGCATTTTATCAGATGCCGAATCTGGGGTACAATCAATTTGTACAAATCCTGCCTGTCGCATTAAATGAATTAATACAGGTGTAACACCAGCAGGCGTTACGCCCATGGTTCGCAGTTTTAAAGATAGTCCACGGCTGATTATTTCGCGACAAATATTTTCGGCATGCTTTGGTGGGTGATTAAATGTTGAATCCACAAATTCAAATACAACATCTGGCAAACGTTTCTTAACACTTTCAATTTCGTCCACCACATCTTTCGTAGTTCGCAGTTGGTATTTTTTACATTCAATAACAGGGTATGAACAATACAGACATTTTAGTGTGCATCCACGTTTCGTTTGTATGGGATAAGAACTCCTGCTGAGGTATGGCTCATAATTTAAATGTGAATCAATCTGTGGGTAAGGAACAATAAGTTCCGATCCATTTGTGGTAAAATTTTTATAATGCAGACCCGTTATGTGACCATTGGGTTTTCGCTCAAAAACACCAGGTATGTTATCAGTTGGATGTCCATTCTCAATTGAATGAAGCAAATTGATAAGGGTTTCTTCACCTGGCCCGGTGATACCGAAATTAAATTTCCATCGTTCAAGAAGTTCAACAGGGAACATACTGAAACCGGCACCTCCAAGTATGGTAATACCTTTAGCATAATTCTTTATGGGTGTAATACAAAGATCTTCTATTTCTTCGATGTAAAATCTGGATTGTTCTATGATCATGTCATCAACATTCCTGATGGAAACACCGATTACATCAGGTTGGAAATTGATCAACTCTTTTGCTAGTGAAAACTGCCGATTCGAATTAGCCTGTTTCCATAAGCCATCAAATATCTTAACTTCATAAGCGGCATTTTTTAGTGCAGTGGCAAGTATACATAAGCCCAGTGGAGACACAGGATAGGGAGCATTCTCCGTATTTGAATTAACCAATAAGATTTTCTTCATGCAGCCTTCAACATCTAATTTGTAAATCAACGATAAATGTAGTGGATTATTTGTAATGAAGTGATATTACCATTTACTACTTAGAAAGGATTAACTCAATAATACATTGACTGGAACAAGCATCCGCATGCACCAGTCAATGAATAATATCATATACAGAATTGTTTTTTTTATTTCAAGTCCATATTATTGTTTTGGCTTTTGCATATCTCTTCTTTTGAATATGTATTCTGCGCCAACAGATATTATTAACTCCACTTGACTTTTTGTAAAATCCGTTTCAAAAGGAAACGGCAGATATCGACCACTTGTATTTAAATGAATTCCCCAGTAGTCAGAAATTTGATAACGCAAGCCTGTTCCCAATTGCACTCCTGCGGTAAAATTTCTTATATCTTCATTGGCTTTTCCTTCCACTTCCGTTTCTATAAATTCCATATAAGGACCATCCGGTCCCCATTGCGCCCTGCCTGATATAAGTAATCCTGTTTTTGTACCATTTAAATAGATTCCGCCAAAAACACCAGCATTTATATAGTATTTTAATTTATTCACAAAAACCAATTCGGGATAAAAGAACAGGTTCAAATAGTTGAAGTTATAAGCTAAATCTTTTATATGCTCATCCAAACCGGGATGAATCGCAGTTTTCTCATAAAAATCTAACTTATAATTGTTGAAACTTAAATTTAAACCAAAAAAAAGTTTATCACTTGCTTTGAGTTTGTAAGCTGTTGAAATATAAAAAGATAAGTTATAATCCGCTGAGCTCCCGGAAGTGTAAGGTGCATCCTTGTCTAAAATTGAAAATGGTTTGATAAAACCAGAGTTTACTTCAAAACCCGATTGACCATTTACCGATGAAATAACGGCCAGCAAAGCAGATATAAGCAGAAGTGTTTTTCTCATCCCAGTAAAATTAGTTATAAAATTCTGATTTAATCAATTATACTCAGGGCCTGCTCTAAATCGGCAATCAGATCATCTACATTTTCAATTCCTACTGAATATCTAACCAGGCCATCAGTAATATGAGCTGCGAGTTTATCTTCTTTTGAAACACCGGCATGGGTCATTGAAGCGGGATGCTGAATTAAAGTCTCAACACCGCCCAGAGAGACTGCTAATGTGGTTAAATGAACATGATCCATCAGGGTTTTACCAGCTTCGTAACCGCCTTTTAAACCAAAACTGATCATGCTGCCAAATCCATTCATCTGCTCTTTAGCCAGTTCATGTTGCGTGAAGGATTCTAATCCCGGATATTTGATCCATTCCACTTTCGGGTGGTTTTCGAGGAATTCGGCAATTTTCATGGCATTCTCCTGGGCTTTATCAATTCGTAAGGATAATGTTTTAACGCCCCTTATTACCAAATAAGCCTGATGAGGATCCATATTTCCACCCATATAGACCATGGCTTTACGCAGTGTGTTGTATAATTCTATGTCTTTTGCTACGATAATACCGCCAACTATGTCAGCATGCCCGTTAATGAATTTGGTAAGGGAATGCAGCACAATATCCGCACCGAGGTCAAGTGGTTTCTGTAGGTATGGACTGCAAAATGTATTGTCGACACAAACCAGGATATTATGCTTATGAGCGATTTCTGAAGCTTTTTTGATATCGGTTAATTGTATGGTAGGGTTGGCAGGCGTTTCAAGGTAAAGTAATTTAGTGTTTGGTTGAATTGAATCTTCCAGCAATTCAATATCTGAGGTATCGATGTAGGAGTATTCAACACCAAATTTTGAAAAATGGGTTTCCATTACACCCCGGCTTGGCCCGTAAACGGCACTTGTACTTACCATGTGATCGCCTTGTTTTAAAACCCCCATGTAAACAGTGGAGACCGCTGCCATTCCTGAAGCCAGGGCAATACCTCTGTATCCGTTTTCCAGTTCGGCAATTTTATTTTCCAGCACATTGATGGTTGGGTTTCCAATGCGGGTGTATATATACCCCTTCTCTTTTCCTGCAAACAAATCGGCACCATGTTGTGCATTTTTAAATGAAAATGTGGAAGTCTGGTAAATAGGTGTTACTGCACTTCCAAATGCGTCTTCGTAATCACCAGCGTGAATTAACTTCGAATTAAATCCAAGATTTTTTGTGTTCATTTTATTGGTTTATAAGGTTCATAAATAATTCTAACTTTTGTAGTATTGTATCCGGCACTCTCATGGGTTTTCGAGCGATCTTATCAACAAAGGCAACTGTGGTGTAACCTTGGTTTACGAGATCATGATTTTGGTTGAATATCTTATGAGAAAATTTCATCCTGCTTCTCGGGTCTTCAATTAGTGAAGTGAGGATTGTTATCGTTTCATCATAAAATACGGGTTTAATGAATTTTGAGTTCATTTCAATTACTGGCAAGATGATATTATGCTTTTCCAATTGTTGATCGGAAATATCCAATTTGCGAAGCAATTCAGTCCTGCCTATATGGTAATAACGCGCATAATTGCCATGATATGCGTATTCCATTTTATCAACTTCATCGTATCTGATTCTGATCTTACATTTTGATGATAGCATATTTATTAATTTAATAGTTGAATTAAATGGCTTTTAAACGATTATTTTTATATGCTTCAAAAGCTTCTTTTACAGTCATGTTACTTGCCCCTATGTATATTTTAATACCGGTTTTTTCAAGAACAGCAGCGGCATTTCCTCCTGGCCCGTTTCCGGTTATCAATACATCAGGATGGAGCTCAAATAATTTTTGAGATGTTTTAGGCCCGGCACCATGTGCATCATTGCCTGCATCACTGTTGTCATAATGGTATAATTCATCTTTATCATTGTCATAAATAAGGAAGTATTCGGCTCTTCCAAATCTTGGATCCATTTCGGCATCCCATGATGTTCCTTTGGTAGTGAAAGCTATTTTCATTTTATCTTTATTTTCAATTTATATGTTGCAAAATTGCGTTCCAACTTTTAGTAATTGAATCTTTTAAATGTTGATCCGGATACTCCATAATGGTTTGTCCCAGGGTCATGGCTTTGGTGAAATTTTCATTGTATGGCAAGTTGGTTAGATGAATGATTTCTTCTTTTTGCAGAAACTCTTCGATTTGTATGCTTATTTCT
>PKSW01000113.1 GCA_002869465.1 Marinilabiliales bacterium | reverse complement strand
TGGCCATCGAGCCACCCATCAATCCCAATCCAATAATGCAAATTTTCATTTGATCAGTTCTTTAATTGTTTCCACTCTTTTTAATGCTTCCTTTAACTGATGCATATCAGCGCAAAGAGAAATACGTGTATAGCCGTTGCCATTGCTTCCGAAAATAAAGCCCGGAGCCGTAAATATGGAATGTTCATATAATAGTTCGTCTGACAATTCAGCCCCGTTTTTATAGTTATTTGGCACTTTCGCCCAAACAAACATTCCGGATGTGTTTTTACCGTATGTGCAACCCATTTGATCCATAATCTGCCAGACCAGTTTTCGCCGCTCGCTATACAGCTTATTGATTTCATTATACCAGGAATGAGGTAACTGCAGTGCCTTTGCTGCCGCTTGCTGCAACGGCTTGAACATCCCTGAATCGAAATTGCTTTTCACTTTTAGGATGTGGTTGATGTTTTCTTCACTTCCGGCCACCATGCCGATGCGCCACCCGGCCATATTGTGCGATTTACTCAGCGAATTCAACTCCAGCACATGGCTTTTTGATATAATTCCTTGCAGTAAACTCATGGGTTCATTGTTTAAAATCAAGCTGTATGGATTGTCATGAACTACTAATATATTTCTCGATTGGGCAAATTCAATTAATTCTCTGAATGAGTTTGTATCAGCTTTTGCGCCGCTGGGCATATGGGGATAATTGATCCAGATGATTTTACAGTTATCCTGAGCAAGTGCTTCCAATTCACTGATATCGGGCAGCCAATTATTGTCTTCATTCAAATTGTAATACTGAACATTAAGATTGAGCAGTTTTGAAACAGATGTGTATGCGGGATAGCCAGGATTTGGGATCAGCACCTGGTCACCCGGATTGGCAAAAGCCATGCTAATGTGCATGATGCCTTCTTTGGAGCCTATGAGCGGTAAAATTTCATTAGCAGGATTTAAATTTACATTATAAATATCCTGGTACCAAGCCGAAAAGGCTTCTCTAAGTTCCGGTATCCCACGGTACGGTTGGTAGTAATTGCTGCCTTTTTCACGGCTTGAACGGTTGAGTTCCTCAATTACATCAGGGTGGGTGGGGAGGTCGGGGCTACCAATGCCCAGGTTGATGATGGGTTTTCCCTGTTGCTTCAGCATATTGACTTCAGCAAGCTTTTTTGAGAAGTAATATTCTTCTACTTTTCCGATCCTGTTTGCGGGTTGTATCTTCATGATGATGTTGGGTTTGATCGAGAATGAATTTGTGCAAATGAAATGGAACCGGAGGCATATTCTCCCAATATCTGGAGTTCATCTGTCAATGGACCGATGGCCTGGAGCATGCTTTTGTATTTTTCAAAATTGTCGAATAACACATCAATATAAAACCTGTAATGCCAGGGTTCGCCGACCACCGGGACGGATTCGATCTTGCTGAGATCTACATCATAAAATGCAATTACGCTCAGTACCTGCGAAAGACTGCCTTTATGGTTAGGTAAGGTCATTGAAATGGATGATTTATTCATTTCATGCGTGCGGATTTTGTTTTCCTTTTCGACAATCAGGAAACGTGTATAATTTTTCTTATTTGTTTCAATACTTTCGGCAATGATGTTCAAACCGTAGTGACGAGCTCCAATCCGGCTTCCGATGGCACCGACATTTGTAAGCTGTTTCTCTGCAATTTCTTTCATGCTCAAAGCTGTATCATCCGATTCAATAAGTTTGATGTGTGGATGTTTTCTAAAGAAATTCCTGCATTGGTCGATGGCCATATAATGGGAATGCACTTCAACTAAATTGTCAATGCTTGTGCCGGGCAATCCTACCAGATTCTGCTCAATTTGCAGGTACACTTCACCGCATATGGCTAATCCTGATTCTCTGATCAGGTTTAAATTGGAATGGATGGTACCCGAAATGGTATTCTCAACAGCCATAATACCTGCTTTGGCATGGTTATCCCTGATACTTTCAATCACTTCGTAAAATGAAATATTGGGCAGGATTTCAATTTCTTCACCGTAATAATTGATGGCTGCTTCCTCATGAAATGCGCCTTTTACACCTTGTATACTAATTGTCATCTTCCCTTTTTTAATTAAAAAATCCCGTTTTTATCCGGGACTTTCAAAGTATTATTCTTAAACTATTTAATGCTTCTCAATCGTCCCGGTTTCTTTCTGAAATTGAAATACCAGAAATAATAATATGTATTAAAAGTGCTATATTCCATTGTTTTGCAATAAAAAACCCCGCTTTTTGGCAGGGTTAAAATATTTTATATTCAATTTATTCCAGCCCTGTTCTATCTTAAAAAATAGAAGAAATAATAGCTGAAATATGTTGAAAATGTATGCATCGTGTTAATTATGATGGGTCAAATCTAAAAATTAATTTTTAACAAGCAACAAATCGTTTGTTAATTTTTGTGTTAAAATTCCTGATTACAATTGTTTGATCTCATTTACAAGTGCTTGAATGGAGTCTTTGGCATTGCCAAAAAGCATCCGAGTTTTATCATTGAAAAACAAGAAGTTCTCAATACCTGCATACCCTTTACCCATACCACGCTTCATCACGATGATATTTTTGGATTCATGCGCATTGATGATCGGCATACCATAAATCGGGCTTGAAGGATCATCCAGTGCCGCCGGATTCACCACATCATTAGCTCCCACTACGATGGTTACGTCCGTATTTGGCATATCCGGATTGATATCATCCATTTCCACCAGTTTTGTATAAGGTACGTCTGCTTCTGCGAGTAAAACATTCATATGCCCAGGCATACGTCCGGCCACTGGGTGAATCGCAAATTTTACTTCCACCCCTTTATCTTCCAGCAATTTTACCAGGTCATTAGTGGCATATTGCGCTTGTGCAACTGCCAGACCATAACCGGGAACGATCACCACTTTTTGCGAATAGCTCAATAAAACCGAAGCATCACTTAAAGAAATCTCCTTGATAGTACCCTGGTCCTTATCTGCCGCTGCACCACCACCACCAAAGGCTCCAATGATCACATTCAGCAATGAACGGTTCATGGCTTTACACATGAGCAGGGTGAGAATAGCACCTGCCGAACCTACGAAGATACCGCCAAGGATCATCGCCTGGTTGCTGTAAATGAAACCTGCCATGGCTGCTGCAATACCTGTTAATGAGTTCAGCAAGGAAATAACTACTGGCATATCGGCACCGCCAATAGGCATCACGAACATAATACCGTAAATGAGAGCGAGTCCTAATAAAACATATGACAACATGGTTTGAGTGGCCATATCATGGTCGAATGCCAGCATATAAACCGTTAGAGCGGTTATTAACACGAGCATGAATATATTGAAATACGTCGTCCATTTGGCGAAGATATCACCGACTTTTCCGTCCAATTTACCATATGCGATCATACTACCGCTAAATGCAATAGCTCCAATGATGAGTCCTAACAGCGTTACCATTGCAGAGGAGTTATCAGGATTTGAATATTCCATAAGGGCTACCAATGCTGATGCTGCACCTCCTGTTGCATTAAAAAATGACACCAATTGAGGCATGGCTGTCATTTTGATACGGCGCGCAATTACAGTTCCGATAATGCCGCCAAAAATGATGGCAGAAACAATCACGATACCATTGATGAGTGATATGGTTTGTCCTGATACGCCGCGATGCAGAAACAAGGTGGTTACCATAGCCAGGCCCATACCAACTGCAGCCCACAGGTTTCCTTTTTTTGCACTTTCCGGATGGCTCATCAGTTTCAGCCCGATCACAAAAAGGATGGCTGATACCAGGTAACTGATCTCAAGTATCACATCTCCTGCTGTTATTCCGAGTTCTTGTAAAGTTGTTTCCATAGCTATTTCTTCTTCTTTTTCTTAAACATATCAAGCATTCTGTCGGTCACTACAAAACCGCCCACTACATTGAGCGTACCGAATATAACGGCAAAAATGCCCAGCACCAGGTTCAGGCTAAATGCATTCAGATTCGTGTGGCCCAACAGGATAATACCTCCGATTATAATAACACCACTAATGGCATTTGCCCCTGACATCAATGGTGTGTGGAGTACGGATGGTACATTTGAAATTACTTCGACCCCCAGAAAAATGGAAAGGGCGATAATGAATATCACCTCCTTATTTTGGTAGAAATAAACTAGAAAATCTTCCATGATAATTTATATTATGCGTAAAATTGTTTGAGTCTGTCACTCACTATTTCTTTGTTGTGGATCATACAAGTACCTTTTACGATATCATCTTCAAAGTCCATTTTCAATCCACCTTCTTCGTCAATCAATAATTTTAAAAAGTTGACGAGGTTGTTGCCATACATCCGGCTGGCATCATTGGGCATATCCGTCGGATAATTGGAATTTCCGATGATAGTTATACCATGTTTCACTATTGTTTTTCCATCTTCGGTTAATTCGGCATTGCCGCCTGTAGAAGCTGCCAGGTCAATGATCACCGAACCAGGTTTCATGGCTTCAATAGTTGCTTTTTCAATAAGAACCGGTGCTTTTCTTCCCGGAATTTGTGCCGTACAAATAATGACATTCGATTTGGCTGCATGGTCGTGAATGAGTTGTTTCTGTTTGGCTTTGAATTCCTCCGTTTGCTCAACAGCATAACCGCCGGCAGCCGCATCTTCAGTGGCACCTTCCACTTCAACAAATTTACCCCCGAGACTTTGTACCTGCTCTTTTACGGCCGATCGTACATCAAATACTTCAACTACCGCACCCAATTTTCTGGCTACAGCGATGGCCTGAAGTCCTGCCACACCGGCACCGAGTATCAATACTTTAGCAGGACGAATGGTACCTGCAGCGGTCATGAACATCGGAAAAAAGTTAGGCAAATGCAAAGCGGCATCCAAAACAGCCCTGTAACCTGCAATGGTGGCCATTGATGATAAAATATCCATCGCTTGCCCGCGTGTTGTGCGCGGGATCAGGTCCATACTGAAAAAAGTCTGATCGCTTTTCAATAACTGATCTACAGATTCTTTTTCAGCAAGCGGGTTAAAAACACTTACTAACACCTGTCCTTTTTTCAACTTTTTAATGGTGGCTGCTTCAGGCTTGTTGATAGAAAGCAGCAAGTCGGATTTTGTAATCACTTGATCACGATCAAGTATTTCAGAACCGGCATCCAGATATTCTTTGTCAGAAGCAAATGCGGATTCCCCAGCATTTTTTTCGACGGCAATATCAGCTTTCAGGTTTTTAAGTATTTTAACGGCTTCGGGTAGTAAACTCACCCTTTTTTCGAATTCAGGTTCTTTTAAAACTCCAATAATCATTGTCTAAATTATTAAGCGCCAAAAGTAGCACAAAAACTCAGCATATGCAAATTGTTTAAAATGTATCTAAATAAGAAATATTTTATAATTTTGCTGCCATTCATTTTGAAAAAATTTAGCATGAAAATAGAAAATAATACAGTGGCCATCATGGCATATAAAATCACTATTGACGATAAAAAAGGTGAACTTATTGAATCTGCTGATGAGCAACATCCAAAATCAATGATATTTGGTTTAAATAAGATGATACCGGGATTTGAGAGTAAGTTGCTGGGGCATCAACCCGGCGATTCATTCGAATTTGATTTAACGGCGGATGAATCTTTTGGTGATTATAGAAACGAAATGGTTATTGATGTGCCAAAAACGGCCTTTGTAGTTGATGGTAAACTAAGAGAAGATCTCTTATTTATTGAAAATGAGATCGGTATGATGGACAGCCAGGGAAATCCAATTAGGGGCAGGATTGTAGAACTGCATGACGAGCATGTTAAAATGGATTTCAACCACCGGCTGGCCGGAAAAAAACTATTCGTAACTGGCACCATATACGATGTGCGCCAGGTAACTGCAGAAGATTTAAATCCATCTGGTGGCTGCGGATGTGGATCAGGCGGATGTGGCAGCCATGAGGAATCTTCCTCCTGCTGTTCCAGCG
>PKSW01000458.1:6458-10864 GCA_002869465.1 Marinilabiliales bacterium | reverse complement strand
TTTTAGTGCCGGAAAGTTTGGATTTTACTGTATGTCGCAGGATTTAGCTCGTTTCGAAAATTTCACCTTTCAAAATATGTTGGGTTTTATTCCCGACCCAAAATCTTCTTGCACAGGAAAAACAGTAAAATTTAATTGTTTTGATTTAAACTGTTCTGCATTTCCCGAATTTGTCGAATCTATCTTATGGGATTTTGGAGATGGTGAGACAAGCACAGAGATTAACACAGAACACATGTATAGTGATGCTGGTGAATACACCGTTTCTCTTTTTGTTACAACAACAACTGGCTGCACTGATACGATTTCTGATCTTTTTATAGTGAAGCCAGATCCCGTCGTTAACATTGGTAATGATACGATTATTGAAGCTTGTTAGTCTTTAACACTTAATGCCGGTAACCCAGGGGCTTCATACCTATGGTCATCTGGAGAAACAACACAGTCAGTTCATCTTGAAGATATTGCAAAAGATACGCTGGTCCGGGTTCAGGTAAATTCTGGCGGATGTATCTCTAGCGATTCAATTTTTATTAAAGTTATAAATGTTCAGTATGAGTTGTATTTTCCAAATGCATTCACTCCCGATGGTGATGGCTTAAATGATTTTTTTGGGCCGGTTGGAAATATAAATGCCGTTGGATCTTACCTTCTGACAATTTATAACCGATGGGGTCAACAAATTTTTGAAACAAATGATCCTTATAGAATGTGGGATGGTAAATTTAAAGGTAAACTTTCACAAAACGGTATATATATTTACAAAGCATCTTATCGAATTGAGAATAGCTGTATAATTGGAAAAGACTTTTTTGCAAAGGGTACAATTAATCTTATACATTAATTCCCATATGTCTTTTCTTTTTATGATTTTTCATTGCACCCATATTTAAGTATTCTTCAGACTAATTAATCATGATATTTATACAATTATGCGCTTTACATTACTGATTTTATTTAACTATTGATGTAGTCTATGAGTTGATTGTTTTAAAAATTATTATGAATTTTGTTATAGGGATATAAACATGCAATAAATGTCGTGGAAAAACTCGTTGATCGAAATTCTTTCTAAAGAATATAACATTCCCATTAAAATACATGATGCTACAGCGGTCAGGGGAGGATCAATCAATGAATCTTTGACTATTTCTACCAGCGCTGGAAAGTTTTTCGTAAAAAAGAATTCAGCTTCTCTATATCCTAAAATGTTTGAGTTAGAAGCAAAGGGTTTACAAATACTGTCAGGAAAAAGCACATTAAAGGTTCCTGAAGTTATAGCCTCCAGCCAATTCGAAAATGTCGCATTTCTCATTCTTGAAAATATTGAAAGTGGGAAAAAAGGTTTCGACTTTTGGGATCATTTCGCAAAAGGTTTGGCACAATTGCACAAAAACAATGTTGATTATTTTGGTCTCGATCATGACAATTACATCGGATCGCTTCACCAATCAAATAAAAAGCACAACAACTGGATTGACTTCTTCAGAATTGAAAGACTGGAAAAACAGGTAAAACTAGCAAGAGATAACGGACGAATGGGCAATGCTGTTGTTAATTCTTTTGAAAACTTTTACCGGAAATTACCTGATATCTTTCCCGTGGAACCACCAGCACTTATACATGGCGATTTGTGGGGCGGAAATTATATGGTGGACAATCAAGGTGAGCCGGTCATCATTGATCCGGCGGTGTATTATGGCCATCGTGAAATGGACCTTGCGATGACGCAATTATTTGGTGGCTTTGATATAAAGTTGTATGAGGCGTACCACGCATATTTTCCTTTGGAAAAAGGCTGGCAGGAGCGAATGGGCTATTGTAATTTATACCCACTGATGGTACATGTCAATTTATTTGGGGGTGGCTACCTGAACTCTGTTCAGTCAATTTTACGAAAGTTCTGAATCAACTCGTAAAAACTATTGGCTAAATCGTAATTTTGAAGGGTATTATATATCCAAAATTCAGCAGCATGTTATTTCCCGTAAAAAAGAAAAACAGTTTGCAAAGCAAGGTGGTGGAAGTGGGGCATTTGCTCATTGGCGGAGAACAGCCAGTTATAATTCAATCGATGACTACTACCCGGACTATGGATATTATTGCAACGGTTGACCAGGTGATGCGGCTAGCAGATGCCGGATGTGAAATGGCGCGAATAACAGTTCAAAGCATTAAAGAAGCCCAACAATTATACAGCATCAAAAATAATTTACGAAGCAGATCATATAATTTACCATTGGTTGCTGATGTGCATTTCAACCCGAAAGTGGCTGAGGAAGCTGCTCAAATTGTTGAGAAAGTAAGGATCAATCCGGGAAATTATGTGGACAGAAACAATTTAAAAACAGATTTTACAGAAGCGGAATACCAGGCTGAATTGGAAAAGATCGCGCTGAAATTATCTCCACTTTTAAACAGTTGTAAAAAAAATAATACAGCGATCCGTATCGGAACCAATCACGGTTCGCTTTCAAACCGGATTCTTGCCAAATATGGAAATACGGCTGTTGGAATGGTTGAATCCGCTATTGAATTTGTTGAAATCTGCAGAAATCAGCAGTTTGATAATCTGATACTTTCCCTAAAATCAAGTAATGTGAGGCTGATGATCGAGACAAATAAACTATTTGTGGAAAGGATGATTGAAAATGGCTATTATTACCCGATTCACCTTGGGGTTACGGAAGCCGGAGATGGGAGTGACGGGCGTATAAAATCAGCAGCAGGCATTGGAAATTTATTATTAAACGGGATTGGCGATACCATTCGGGTAAGCCTAACCGAAAAACCTGAAAATGAAATACCCGTAGCCAGGCATCTAGTTGAATTATATGGTAAAAGGAAAACCGAACCTCCAAAGATCATTGCAGAAAAAATAATTCTTAAGGGTGCAAAAGAGACAATAAATACCAGGAAATTGAAAGCGCCTTATGTTGTTTCTCAGGGAGAATCCGGGCTGTCGGATTTGTTTCTGGATGAGAAAAATATCCTTCACCATCGCAATAAAGAAATAATAGCGACCAAAGTATCAACTGATTCAATAAAGCCTGCCAACAAAGACGAAGTAAATATTATTAAACTGAATTATTCAAATTTATCGAAAGAAACACTGCAATTAATTGCTGCAGCAGAGTTTTCATATGTATATGATCTGGTTCCTGTCGATGGCATTTGTATCTACAACAATATAACTTCAACTGATGATAACACCCAAGTGTCGCTTGATATACTGCAGGCAATGGGATTGCGGTTTTCCAGGGCCGAATTTATTGCCTGTCCTTCATGTGGCCGCACTTATTTTGATATTCAGGATCATTTGAAAAAAGTAAGAGAAAAGACTTCTCATTTAAAGGGTGTTAAAATTGCTGTTATGGGATGTATTGTAAATGGACCCGGAGAAATGGCGGATGCCGATTACGGGTATGTAGGTAGTGGGATGGGAAGGGTAAGTTTATATAAAGGATCCAAATTAATTTATCAAAATATAGAAGAAAAAATAGCACTTACCACTTTGATTTCTCTTATAAAAGAGAATGGTGACTGGAAATATTGACAAAACCCCAATAAAAAAGGTGGGCCTCGCGGCCCACCCTCAGGGAAACAATTAAGGTAAATTCAGCGAAACAACATTGCACACAAACCACTGGGAACAAGCAATCCCAATGATTAAAGCAACATCATTTCATTTACCCCAAGCTGTCTCATTTGCTTGCCTTGTATCAATGTCGCTTTTATTTCGCCCAAATATAATACCATTTCTCTTAATTATCAAGTGGTTCTGAAAAATTACATCCTTCGAAGAAATCTCGTGAAAATACATTTTTTTCATACATCTCTCCATTCAGGTATTTAGATTCATCAATTTCCTGTGGAGGAGGCTCCGGAGTAACACTGATAATTTTAAATTCTGTGCGTCGATTTGCCTGGTATTCCGCATCAGTGCATTTTACACCGTCAACACACCCGTTTACCGGCATTGATTCTCCATATCCTTTCGCTGTAATTCGTTCTGCGTCAACACCATGTTCTATGATATAATCAACAGCTGCTTGTGCTCTTTTTTGCGAAAGTTTCATGTTATAGGCGTCACTACCCCTACAGTCTGTATATGAACTTAACTCAACAGTAATAGGGTTTTCCTGCATGATACGAACCAAATTATTCAAAGCTGGTTCGGCATCTTCCCTGATAAACCACTTATCGAAATCGTAATATATATTATCAACGGTAAATACTTTTCCTTCTTTATGTTTTTCGAGCTTTAAATCCCTAACCGGGAAATAAGTGTTTTGAACCTTGATTGAAGTACCATCACTAAAATAGCCATCTTTCGTAGCTTTTATGGCATATTCAGTTCTTGGACTTACCTCCAGTTCATAATGACCCATTGCATCTGTTTTTAA
>PKSW01000458.1:0-6434 GCA_002869465.1 Marinilabiliales bacterium | reverse complement strand
GCTTTCAAATGCATAAATATCATCACCGCCAAGCCCGCCGGGCCTATCGGAACTAAACAGCCCAACGCCCATTCCGGGTATAAAGGCAAGGCCGAAATCATCATATGATGAGTTCATGGGCGCCATCATATTTTTGGGCGTGGTCCACTCACCATTCTCTTTATTTGATTTGAAGATATCCAAACCGCCATATCCTAAATGCCCGGAGGAGGCAAAATATAGCGTGCCATCTTCATGCATATAAGGAAACATTTCATTCTCTATGGTGTTAATGGTTACACCTAAATTTCTTGGTTCTCCCCATCCGTTTTCTGTCCATTCGGAAACATATAAATCTGTTCCACCAATGCCACCGGGCATGTCAGAAACAAAATACAGTAAACTATCATTTGGTGACAAAGCAGGATGGCCAGTAGAATATGCATCGTTGTTTAAATCAAGGGGTTCAGGTTTTGACCATTTTTCATCTTTAAATTCCGATTTGAAAAGCTTTAATTTATTCGTAACCAAATTATCATCATCTCTGGGCACTTTTTCCTTTTCTGTTCTTGTAAAATAAATTATCGTACCAGAACTATTGAAAACAGCGGTGCCGTCGTGATAAGAATCGTTTAATTTATTGGAGAAGCCATCAGCTTCAAAATAAGCAGGTTCATATAAAGGAGCGCTACTATCAGCTTTTGCATAGAAGAAATTCAAGTATGGTTTACCAGTCCAATCATAGGTGGGGTTCAGATATTTTTTCCAATCCCGATCAGAAGAAAATACAATGCCATCACCAAAAATTATTGGAGAAAATTCAGAATATTCACTATTAATGGATTCCAAATGATGTACTTCGTTTCTATTGGCTTTTTCGAGCCATGATTGAATTTCTTCGCTATATTCAGCAAAAAGAGCACCTCTGGGATCACTCGGAACAAGTTCATCATATAGTAAAAACTGTTCTCTGGCTTCAGCATACCTACCTAAGGACCTTAAAGCCTGTCCGTAATAATAATGATTGACAGGATCAACGCTGTCAAACTCTATGATTTGAGCATACAATTCTGTTGCTTTTTGCTCATTGTTCATTGAGCGATAGCAATCAGCAAGCATGATCATGGCTTCCTCTTTCCCCTCACCATTTTTTTCAATGATTTTTTCGAGAATAGGAACAGCTACTGCGTATTCGTAGAATGTCACACGTTTGTCAGCTTTTTTGACAGATTGGCCATCAATTTGATTAACCGTGCCAATCAATAATGCTAGAAAAAGTATAATGTATTTAGATTTCATAAGTCCTTTTTTTAATGTATTTGATAAAAAGTTCACTAGAAATATCTAGGTGTTAACATTCTGTTTTTAATGATAGGGATGTTATATTCGAGCATTACTTCGTGCGATCCCTTATTGTATTGTTGTATTTCGTTGAAGTAAATATCATATGAATATCCAATTCGTAATCTTTTAGCCACAACAATTTCCGTTAATAATACAAGAGCTTCTTTAGTCCGATATGAAGCTCCTATCCAGAGCACATCTCTGATTAAGAGACTTGCGTTGATATCCACTTGAACAGGTGCGTTTTGTGCATATTTTACAAGCGTTGAGGGCCGTAAAACCAAGTTATCACTCAATGGAATTGCCACACCCGCCATCGCATAGAAGTGCCTGATCAACGTTCCATAAACGGATTCATCATCTGTTTCCTGGAGATAACCATATTCTGATTCAAACAGGTGTTTTGAGGAAATACCAACATAAAACCTTTCTGTATTATAATAGATACCAAAGTTTGCGTCAGGTATGGTTTGTTTGGTTATGGTTCCATTTAAAACGACATCAGACTCATCCTGAACATTCAGTTGGTTTATATCAATATACGTGTGTTTGATACCTCCCTGGATACCAAATGCCAGATGGCCGCGGCCTAATTTAATCCTGTAAGCAAAAGTACCAATGGCACCAGTAGCCTGGAATGGACCCAAAACATCAGTATAACAATAAAATCCCAGACCTATATGATCATTCCTTAGTGGTGACTGAATAGAGAATGTGAGCGTTTGAGGGCCATCATCAATGCCAACCCACTGACGTCTTCCCACCATGGTCATGCTTAATCCATCACGGGATCCGGCATAAGCAGGGTTAATGATCAGTTTATTGAACATGTACTGGCTGAACAATGCGTCTTGCTGAGCAAAAGCTCCTAAGCCAAGCATTGTTATCAATAGTGTAAATACTGTCCTTTTCATATCAGTAATTTTTAGTATTATCAATTTTATTGTTGGTTGGCACCGTGCATGAATACCCATCCTGTGAACACTTTCTCGATACCATCTATTTTTATATAGAATACATAGTAATATGTGCCATCAGGTAACACTTTATCCTTCTTGTCTTTACCATCCCAGTATACGCGTGTATTATCATATCCTTCCAGGTAGTGAATTTCATCACCCCAGCGGTTGAAAATAAATACCCTGTTGTCTGGATAGTTTTCAATACCTTGGATGATCCAGGTATCATTCATCCCGTCACCATTAGGTGTAACCGCATTGAAGATAATCAGATCATCAGGCAAGGTGTTCTCTTTAACGTAAATGTATACCAACGCAGAGTCGCATAAATTTGTGAGTTCTGCATCACATATTTTATAACAGAACACATCCTCTCCAGTAAAATCTTCATTTGGTGTATAGGTTATTGTGCCATCCGGGTTTATTACAACCATTCCATTGGCAGGATCATCACAAATACTTATACTTGGGATTTCTTCGCTTGGATATGAGTCGTTCGAAAGAATATCAATAACGGTTGTTGTATTGAAATCAGTTGTATCATAATCATCAACAGCTACAATGATATCTTCGGGAATATTTTCCAGGTTAATCAATACGGTATCGTAATCAAGACAGCCTGTCATACCATCAGTTACCTGTAGGATAAACATAGTAGGATTGGTGTTCAGATTAATCGTAACCGGGTTTTGTATATTTGGATCTATAAGCAACTCTTCAGGAGTCCAGTAATAAGCATACAATCCTGAACCTCCGGTAGCTGATCCCTGCAGCGTTGTGCTGGTTCCTATTTGAATGGTCTGATCTACACCGGCATTAGCAACAGGATTGGCATTTAACATGAACACCATTTCATCAGATGCATCATCACAATTTCCTGCAGCATACGCAGTTAAGGTTAATGTAACCTGGCCATCTGTAATATCATTGGCACCAGCAGTATACACTGGATTAAGAATGGTATTATCATTAAATGAACCGTCACCACTAGTGGTCCAAGTCAGTGAAACATAGTTAGATGCTGACGAATTATTTAATTCAATGTAAGCATCAGATGCACATGTTTCAGCATCTTCACCCGCATATACTGTTGGTTCAGGTACAAATTCCAGCGTCATTTCATCAGAAGCATCTCCACACGAACCTGATCCCATTGCAGTAAGAGTTAATACAACGCTTCCTTCTGATAAATCATTTGTACCAGGTGTATAAACCGGATTTAGAATGGTGGCATTACTATATGTACCATCTCCTGAGGTAGTCCAAAGTAATGATTCGTACATGTCGGCAGTAGCATCTGCCAATTCATAACCATCGGCACCACATGTAAGCGCATCTTCACCTGCAAATACATCGGGCTGTAGCGTGATAGACAAGGTCATCTCGTCAGTAACATCAGGGCAAGACGTTCCACTGTAGGCAGTGATGAACAGCACCACGCTACCTGCTGAGATATCAGCAACACCCGGTGTATAGATTGGATTTAAGAGCGTTTCATTATCAAATGTACCATCACCACT
The DNA here is from genome assembly GCA_002869465.1 of Marinilabiliales bacterium. Taxonomy (GTDB): domain Bacteria; phylum Bacteroidota; class Bacteroidia; order Bacteroidales; family F082; genus UBA4459. Next base: position 2,632 of record PKSW01000458.1, on the reverse strand, counting down.
GGTTGTCCACATTAATGCACTATAATCGGTGGCAGTTGCATCTGTTAAAGTATAAGTATCATTAGCACATATGTTCGCATCTTCACCTGCAAATACTTGAGGTGTTGGATTATAAGTGATCGTCATTTCGTCAGAAACATCACCGCATGAGCCAACGCCAGTTGCTGTAAGTGTCAGGGTTACATTTCCGTTAATCAGATCATTAGCACCGGCAGCGTAAACCGGATTTAAAATAGTAGTGCTGCTGAATTCACCATCACCACTGGTTGTCCAGAGTAATGAAGTGAAGTTATCAGCTGTAGCATCTGCCAGTTCGTATAATTCAGTTTCGCAAACAGTTGCGTCTTCACCGGCAAATACTTCAGGAGACTCAATTATAGATAAGATCATTTCATCAGAAGCATCACCACAAAGATCGTTTCCAAAAGCTGTTAGTGTAAGAACAACACTTCCTGATTGAATGTCTGAACTTCCTGGAGTATACGTTGGATTTAAAGAAGTATCATCATTAAATGTTCCATCACCTGCAGAAGTCCACAACAACGATTCATAGTTTGATGCTGATGCAAATTCTAAGAAATACATATCTGTTTGACATATTGCAGCATTTGGTCCTGCATCAACTTCTGGCTCTTCTTCAATAAATAAGGTCATTTCATCAGAAGCATCTTCACATAATTCACTACCATATGCATACAGCGTTAATGTTACAAATCCTCGAGCAATATCAGACTCTCCAGGTGTATATTTTGTATTAAGCACAGTAGCATTGTTAAAATGTCCATCTCCTGAAGTGAACCAGCGAATTGTCTCGTAATTGGAAGCAGTTGCGTCATCAAGATCATACATTTGATCGCCACATACAGTTGCATCTTCTCCTGCATAGGCTGTTGGCGCTTCATAAATCATTAAAGTCATGCTGTCTTCTGCATCTGGGCACTCACCAATTCCGTAAGCGGTGAGGGTTAAAACAACTGCTCCTGATTCACCATCACCAGGTGTATAGATAGCGTTCAGGTCATTTACATCTGAGAAAGTTCCAGTTCCACCAGACCATTCTACTGAGCTATAATTCTCAGCGCTACCTTGTAGTTGATATGAATCTGTTTCACAAATTTCACCGTTTTCACCAGCGTCAACAAAAATCTCAGGAGGTTCAGAGAGGGTAATGGTTCCACTTACTTCGCAACCATTAGCATCAACAACTAACCATGGGTAATCAACTCCGGCACCAATGTTTTCAAAAATACCTGTGCTATTGGTTACACCATTGAATGTATAAGTGAATTCAGGTGTGCCACCACTGGCAATAAGTTCAATAGTTGTGGTTCCACCATAGCATTCTATTGGTTCAAATATTGGCTCAACTGCTAGAACATCAGGTTCGGTAATAGTAACTGAAGCATCAGCAGTACAGCCATTAGCGTCGGTTACGGTTACGGTATAAGTTCCGGCCGCAAGACCAGTAGCGGTAGCTGTTGTTTGACCATCGCTCCATAGGTAAATATATGGGGTTGTTCCACCATCAGCAGTTACCGTAGCATAACCATCGCTACCTCCATTACAAGACACATTACCTTGGTCTGTAATTTCAGCTGTTAAAAGAGTAGGTTCGGTAATAGTAACTGAAGCATCAGCAGTACAGCCATTAGCGTCGGTTACGGTTACGGTATAAGTTCCGGCCGCAAGACCAGTAGCGGTAGCCGTAGTTTGTCCAAGAGTTGTATTCCAGGAGTATGAATAAGGAGCGGTACCGCCATCAGCGGTTACAGTAGCTTGACCGTCATTACCACCATTACAAGAAACGTTTGTAACGTCGTCCTCGAAGATATCTGCGGTTAAGAGTTCAGGCTGAATGATAGTGATTTCACAAGAAGTAGTAGCCCCATTATCATCGGTTACTGTTACAGAGTGAGATCCTGCATTAAGAGCAGAAGCTGTCTGAGTCGTTTCTAAATTATCCCATGCGTATGTATAAGGAGCTACGCCACCAACAGGATTCACTGTAGCAGAACCATTGCTTTCGCCATTACATAAGACATTATTAACAAGGTCTATAAAACAAGTCAGCGCATCGGGTTGGGTAATAGTTACAGAACAAGTAGTAGTACATCCATTATCATCAGTAACAGTTACCGTATGAGATCCTGCACTTAATGCAGTAGCAGTTTGAGTTGTTTCGCCATTATCCCAGGCGTATGTATAAGGAGCTGTTCCACCTGTAGGAGTAACAGTAGCTTCACCATCTTCCTCACCATTGATACTTACGGGGCTGTCCTGAACGACAGAACAAGTCAGCGCATCTGGCTCGGTAATCGTAATAGAGCAGGTAGTAGTAGCCCCATTGTTATCAGTAACGGTTACAGAATGTAAACCGGCATTAAGAGCAGAAGCTGTCTGAGTCGTTTCTAAATTATCCCATGCGTATGTATAAGGAGCTACGCCACCAACAGGACTCACTGTAGCAGAACCATTGCTTTCGCCATTACAGAGCACATTGCTTACAAGGCTAACTGTACAGCTAAGTACGTCAGGTTGGGTAATAGTTACAGAACAAGTAGTAGTACATCCATTATCATCAGTAACAGTTACCGTATGAGATCCTGCACTTAATGCAGTAGCAGTTTGAGTT
>PKSW01000401.1 GCA_002869465.1 Marinilabiliales bacterium | reverse complement strand
TCAGATTGAAGCCCTTAAAATATACGAAGCTTTAGGTTCTGACTTATGGATAGGTTATTGCCTAAATAATATTGCTATAGTGCATCAGAACCTTGGAAACCTCGAAAAATCCCTTTCATATCATGAACGTGCATTAAGGTATCGAATAAAAATGGACGATAAATATGGCGAAGCAGGTTCATACGGAAATATGGCCAATGTGTATGTTAAATTGCATGATACCACTAAAGCTGTTGAATATTACAATAAAGCGCTTCAAATTTTAAGAGAAATTGAAGATGGTGAATCTATTAGTGCCATGCTAAGTAATTTAGGCAATATCTACATTGCTAGGGGGGAGGAAGAAAAAGCGCTTATGCTTTTGCATGAATCATTGGCTATTAGGGAAAAATTAGGTGACAAAAAAGGGCTGGCATCTTCCCTTATTAAAATAGGAGAGGCCTATACCAACCAGGGCAAATATCAAGAAGCTTCTGTCGTGCTTTACCGCGGTTTAAATTTGGCAAAAGAAATTGATGTGGTAGAAGAGGAAATGGTGGGCTACTTGAACCTGGCTAAAATGTATGCCTTGCAACATCAACTGGATAGTGCTTTCCGGAATATGTCGCTATACATTTCAACCAAAGATTCTGTTTATAATCAGCGGCTCGAGCAACAGATCATCGATGTGCAAACCCGATATGAAACGGAGAGAATGGAGCAGGATATCGATTTGCTGAAAAATAAAAATGAGCTGGCTGAATTAAATTTGAAACAAAAGCGAACTGAGAATCTAATTCTGATCCTGTTGGTAATTATGATCATCGGAGCAACTATTTTTACATATTACCGCTATAAACTGAAACAAAAGGCCGCATTAGATGAAGCCATCATCAGGCATAACGAACAAAAATTAAGTGCTGTCCTTGAAGGTCAGGAAGCTGAAAGACGCCGGATAGCCCGTGAACTGCACGATGGAGTTGGGCAGAAACTTGCCGGTTTAAAATTGAACTGGTCAGGGTTTGCTGCTGGCAATCAGTTTGATAAAGAATCAGAAATATTTAGATCGCTAAGCAACTTAATAGATGACACGGCAAGCGAAGTGAGAAATATTTCGCACCAGATGCTACCTAAAGAACTGGAACAGTTTGGTTTGGTTTCGGCCATAGAAGGACTGTTAAAGGATAGTTTTTGTAAAACAGCCATTCAGGTAACATTTGAGTATTTTGGTATTACTTCCAGGTTTTCGTATGCCATCGAATTGGCTGTTTTCAGAATATTGCAGGAACTTATCGCCAACATACTAAAACATGCTAAAGCCACCGAAGTAAAAGTTGAATTACTTAAAAGGCGAGAAAGAGTGTTGTTGATTGTGGAAGATAACGGACAGGGATTTAATTTTAACAGCAACAAAAATCACGGAATTGGACTGATGAATATTGAAAGTCGTGTGGAATCTGTTAATGGCCTGTTAAATTATGAGTCTGAAAAAAATAAAGGTACAGTAGTAACCGTGAATATTCCTTGTTAATTATGAAAAAGATCAAAGTCTTGCTGGTTGATGACCACCAAATTATTTTGGACGGCATTAAATCATTACTTGAAAATGCTGATGAAATTCAGGTGGTGGCCACTGCTAATGATGGAAATGAAGCATTAAATACACTAAAATTAATCACTATAGATGTGATATTGATGGATATTGATATGCCGAAATTGAATGGTATTGATGCTACCCGGCAGATTCACGAAAAGTATAAAGATGTGAGAGTCATTATGCTAACCATGCACAACGAAAGTGCCATGATCAAAAACCTGATTGAAATTGGCGCCTATGGCTATTTGCTAAAAAATTCAAGCAAAGAAGAATTGTTGGATGCCATTTGCAAAGTAGCCAAAGGGGAAAAATATTTTTCATCTGAGGTAACCATGTCCTTGCTAAATCCTGAAAAATCTAAAACTTCTGATATCCAAATTGATTTTACCCAACGCGAAATAGAAATCATTCAATTACTCGCTGACGGACATACCAATAAAGAAATTGGCGTCAAATTATTTATTAGCCATCGTACTGTTGACACACACCGAACCAATATTTTGAAAAAAGTGGGTGTCAACAACGTGGCCGGGCTTATCAGTTTTGCCATCAAAAACGGTTTGGTCGACTAAAATTTTATAAAAACTCTTCAAATTAGGGTAAATACCTTACTTATTTAAGGTAAATCCTCTATAAAGTTTCATGTTTCCATGATCTAGTTTTGTGACCATATTGTGTGATACTTTTTCAAAGCTGAGTTTTTTCATGATGATTTAAGAGACATTGCAGCGCGATCGTCAGCAGTTGAACCGAATTTTAGCTTTGAGATTCACACGATACACTGACTTTAGCGCTGTTTTTTTTAACTAATAAATAATTTAACTATGAAATCAAGAAATCTATTATTAATGGTTTTAGTGGCAGGAATTATAACTTTAGGATCGTGTAAAAAAGATGATGGCGATTCAGGAACTCCTGTGGGAAGTAACGGAAGTATCAGCTTAAAAGTAGATGGTGGTACATGGAACGCTTCCTTGTCAGTTCAGGCTGTAAATTCAAATGGTGTAATTAATGTAACCGGAAGCGACTCAAATGCCAAGCAGGCGGGAGTAACCCTTTACGGAATATCAGCACCCGGAACTTACCAGGTGGGACCACCCAATGCCGGTAATATGCTACGCTGGACCGAAGGATTGGGACAAACCGACACCTATCAGGCAAATGGCGTAATTGGAACAGGAACAGTTACTGTAACAGAGTTAAGCGATAGCAAAATTAAAGGTACATTTAGTTTTACAGGTTACAATACCGCACAAACATCAAAGCAAATTACCGAAGGTACATTCGAAGCTAACTTTTAATCTCAGGATGGGGGATGGGGGATGAGTGCTGACGCGGAGCGAAGTACCCATCCCCTTATTCATATATCATTAAACTTCAATACATCAATCCTACTACCATGAAACGATTTGTAATAATGTTTTTTCTAACGATTCTGTTAGTTAAGGTATATCCCCAGGGCACCGGATATGACTACGAGAGGGTCAAAATCGGTGATATAAAACATATCGTTTCAGGAGTTTCCCTCTCACCTGATAAATCGGTATTAGCCATTAGCTCCATTCAAGGATTCCCATTCTATTTATTCGATTGGAAAAATCGGGAAGTGATCAAAGAATTTAACCTGGGAAACTGGTATGCGGGATCATCTATAGATTATTCAGCAAATGGAAAATATATTTTGATGAACCAGCTATTTTATGCTGACTTTGCCTTGAATAAAGACAAGGAAGTAAAATTCGATATTATAGATGCAGAATCCGGTGAAAGAATAAAACGATTTGCAGACTATCATGCGGTGGCAATATCGCCTGATGAAAAATATGCTCTTGCCCTTTCTGGTGATAAAGTTAGCTTTTGGAACCTGAATAGCAAATCTCTGGAAACAACCTTTTCTGTAGAAGGTGCTACTAATGCCATTGCTATTAGTCCTGATGGTAAATTTATAGCTATCTCACATAAGTTATCAGAAGAATCCGCTAAGAAAATTCCACAAATACAACGAGATAAAAAGATGTTTAAATCAGCATTAAAATATAAGCAACAGGTATCCATTTACGATGCTTCAACATTAAAGAAATTTTACACTGTAAACGAATTGTACGACATTATTTACAAACTCAGATTTTCTCAAGACGGAAAAAATTTACTATGTCTGAATATTCCACACCTCAAGCAACAAAATACGACAGCGCGCCAATCATATTTAAATGTAATTGATATGGAAACAGGAGCGCCTAAAAGAAGAGGATTCACTTCTCAGGCATACTACGAGCCTGATTTTAAACTGAGTGACGATGGCAAATGGCTGGGAGTTGTTTCCAATAATAACCAGTTTTTAGAACTACATATTTATGATTTCTCAACCGGGGAATTGACATACCGATTTCAGCAAAGCTACCGATTGTTTGAAAAAAATGATGGTGAAATGATTGCTCCCGACTCACGCATATTTTTTGTCTTCTTACCTGACAAGGAATCCATATTAATGACCATGGGAAATCACTTAATTCAATGGAATTTTAACAAAAATGAATAAAATGAAATATTTATTAGTAATTATAAGTCTATTATTTACAGTTCAACTTTCTGCACAACAAAAAGTACTCCTTGATCAGGTAGAGGATATTGAACGAATGGCAGCACAAGAATTTAAAGTAGCCATGTCGGAACCTGAAGGTAGCTTATATCTGTTTGGACAGGAAAATAACATTGAGGGAATTTACACTTTCAAAATATCCATCGGCGAAAAAAATAAAGTCACCTCAGTATTCGTGATTGAGCGAAAAGGAGGGGATATCCCGATGCAAAACAAAGTAAAAGATGCCATCAAAGATTTTAAGTTCGATTCGTTCAAAGTTCCGAAAGGAAAACACTACAATATAAAATACTCTTTTCAATTTTAATTAAATATAAAAGCTATGAAGAAATTACTATTCGTTGCAATGCTTGCAACACTTTGCCTGGCAACTTTTTCGCAAGGCGAAATGCCACAGGTTTGGCAAAAAGATATGGGCATTAAATTTACCCATACAGGAACAGGTCTTGAAGTGAATGATTACAGTTATGTCGCTTCCGATAAAGAAATGGCGGTATTTAGTAATAAAGACGGAAGCATCTATTGGAAAAAGACTTTCAAAGAAATTGCACCCAATTTGAAAAAAATTGATGAATTGGTGCCATTCTGGGAATCAAAAGTGGTATTCCTGTTTGATAGAAAAACCGGAAAAGACCAGATCGCATGCATAGATATTACCAATGGTTCGCTGCTATGGACAACAGATAAATATCAGAAGGTAACTGAAGACATGGTTGTGTATATTGAAGAAGATCACAGTTTCGCTATTTCTCTAAAAGATGAACTTGTATATGTGAAAGCGCATACAGGAGAAGAACTTTGGTCGACAAGTAAATTCCAAGGGGTTGTTGGAAAATACATTTATAACAAAGAAGATAAAACAATGGTAATGGTGAATTTTATTCCCAGTGGAATTGTTGCATTCTTCACTGGTTTCAAAAATCAGATTGTTCGAATCAATATGGAAAATGGTGATATCCTTTGGGAAAACACCTATATAGGCCGTGCCGATAGAAAAGTTATTTCAAGAGATTTTGTTTATGATCTTCAAATAGATGGAGATAAAGTCCTTCTTAAATTGGCAGGATTGCAGGTCTACGATTATAATACAGGAGCCAGCATTTGGTCGGCCGCATTTGATTTCACACCCGATGTAATAAAAGCACCAAATGGGGTTGTAAAATGGGGTGTATATGGAACAGTGGCTGAGCCGGTTGTTGTAGGTGATGACATTTATGTTCTTGATATGCAGAATAAAAAAAGCCAGTATGTTAAAAAATACGATTATCACACAGGGAAATTGTTGTGGACTTCTTCTGAAATAAAAGGAGCTAAAGCAATCCCCGGAATGACGGTTCTAGATGATGTAGTAGCATTGCAGGTTGGCGGTTTGGTAGAAGTGCAGTATCGTCAAAAAATAGTTACTCAATATTACACCATTTATTATGATGTAATTAAATACGACAATGCCAAGCCAAATGGTGTGCAGGCTTTTAACACATCAGATGGTTCATTAAGATGGGATAGCGAAAAGTTTAAGAAAGGGATTACTAACAGTATATCAGCAGGTGGCAATTATATCGTTAGTAGCGGAAAATCACTCTATTCAATTGATATCAAAACTGGTAACGATAATTATGAAGTTCCCGTTTCAAAAGGAGGAGTTGGGCTGGCGCAGATGATACAAGCATATGGCGATAATACGATTATTGTAGTTGGCGAGAAAGGACTTTCAAGTTTCAATGCAAGTGACGGTTCATTTATAAGGAATTCTGTTTATAAAAGTTCTGCACCATCGGGGCAGATTGGAGATTTGCTTTTAATGAAAAC
>PKSW01000076.1 GCA_002869465.1 Marinilabiliales bacterium | reverse complement strand
CGATACATATCACCACACCATGTTTGAAATGCTGGGTAATTGGTCGTTTGGCGATTATTTTAAAAAAGAAGCTATCGACTGGGCCTGGGAACTGTTTACTGAAGTATTGGGTATTAACAAAGAAAACCTTTACGCCACAGTTTTTATCGGTGATGAATCTGATGGCATCGAACCCGACAATGAAGCTTACGAATATTGGAAAAAACATTTGCCTGAAACAAGAATATTATGGGGTTCCAAAAAAGATAACTTCTGGGAAATGGGCGATACTGGCCCCTGTGGCCCCTGCTCTGAAATTCATGTCGACATCCGTTCACAGGCAGAAAAAGATAATATTCCCGGTGCCGAACTCATCAATAAAGACAACCCTGAAGTAATTGAAATCTGGAACCTGGTATTTATTGAATTCAACCGGATCAAAGATGGCTCATTGCAAGTGTTGAAAAACAAACATGTCGATACAGGCATGGGATTTGAACGACTTGCGATGGTATTGCAGGGTGTTCGTTCCAATTATGACACCGATATTTTTAAGCCACTCATTTCAAAGCTCGCTGACCTGTCGGATGCTAGCTACGGGAAAGATGAAAAGAAAGACATTGCCATGCGTGTGATATCCGATCATGTGCGTGCTGTTTCTTTCGCCATTGCTGATGGACAGTTACCATCCAATACGGGCGCAGGATACGTGATCCGCCGGATTCTCAGGCGTGCGGTCAGGTATGGTTTTTCATTTCTTGGATTCGATGAACCTTTCATGTATCAATTGGTTCAGGTGCTGGTGGATGAAATGTCGTCTGCTTTTCCCGAATTGAAATTGCAGCAGGACTTGATCGTGCAGGTAATCAGGGAAGAAGAATCTTCTTTTTTAAGAACGCTTTCAAATGGCATTAAAAGGTTCGAGCAATACATACAGAGTAAAGAAGCGGGCATCATTGATGGCGATTTTGCTTTTGAATTATATGATACATTTGGTTTTCCGATAGATTTAACAGGATTGTTAGCGAAGGAGAGTGGCTGGAAAGTGGATATGGTTGGATTCAATAAAGGCCTCGAAGCCCAGAAAAACCGCTCCCGGAAAGCAGCCGAAGTGGATACTGCTGACTGGATACAGATCAGGGAAGGCAATACGGCCACGAAATTTATCGGATACGATCAACTTGAAAGCAGTGTCCAGATTGTGAAATATCGGAAAGTATCCGCAAAAAATAAAACGGTTTTTGAGTTGGTGCTTGATAAAACCCCTTTTTACGCTGAATCAGGCGGACAAATGGGGGATAAAGGAATCATTTTCAACAAAGATCAAACATTGCACGTGCTGGATACCAAAAAAGAAAACAACCTGATCGTTCATATTGTTGATAAGGAACCATCCAGGCCAACAGAAGAATTTATAGCGCGTGTGGATGAGCAAAACCGGTTGCTGACGGAAAATAATCACAGTGCCACCCACCTGATGCATGCCGCATTGCGAAAAGTATTGGGAACGCATGTCGAACAAAAAGGTTCTCTCGTTGATGCCGACCGGCTTCGTTTCGACTTTTCACATTTCGCTAAAATGAGTGATGAGGAGATCAAGGAAGTGGAAGATATTGTGAACAGCAGAATCCGGGAAAATATACAGCGCGATATAAAAAATGATGTTGCACTCGATGAAGCCATTGAAATGGGTGCGATGGCATTATTTGGTGAAAAATACGGCGAAAAAGTACGGGTCATCTCTTTCGATCCCGAATATTCCGTTGAACTATGTGGTGGTACCCATGTGGCTGCTACGGGTCAAATTGGATTGTTCAAAATTGTTTCGGAAAGCGCAATAGCTGCCGGAGTTAGAAGGATTGAAGCGGTTACAGGTCAAAAAGCAGAAGCTTATGTCGACGAGCAGCTACATATCCTGAAAGAAATCAAGGAGATGTTCAAAAATCAGCCCAATCCTTTGAATGCAGTTAAAAATATGGTTGAACAAAGCAACCAACAGCAAAAAGAGCTGGAGCGTCTTCAAAAACACATGGCAGAAAAAGCTTCTGAAGATCTTTTTAACAATGCTGAAGTGATTTCTAAGATCCATTTTATAGCTGCCGAAGTGGATATGGATGTGAACCAGGCCAAAAGCCTGGCACATAAACTCCGTGCGATGGACAGCCGTGTATATATCGTGTTGGCAACAAAACAGGATGGAAAAGTAAACCTGGTGGTGTCTTTCTCTGACGATTTAGTGAATGAAGGTTACCATGCAGGCAATGCCATCCGTGAAATTGCCAAAGAAATACAGGGCGGCGGTGGTGGACAGCCGCATTTGGCCACTGCCGGTGGTAAAGATGCCGGTGGTATAAAAGCGGCTTTTGAGAAAGCCAAAGCTTTGTTTACATAAAATGTATTGCAAGGCACAAGCAGATGCTTGCACCAGTTGGTTTTTTTTAATATAACTAAATTCGTTTTACTGAATCACCGGGCAACCAGCCGATACTTCCGTTACGGATTTTAATTTTTACCCAGCCCTGCACTTCATCCATGATCTGCACTTTGGTGCCTTCATGAATAACAAACAAATCAACTGAACTTTGCGTTGGAGAGCTTTTTGCTGTGATGGTGGGCGTAAAAATGATGGCCTCTTTGTTTTCTTTAGTGTAGTAATATTTTTGAGAAGAAAGCCCGAATGTACCGATGGTGATCAACAGGAAGAATAATCCCAGGTAAAATGCCAGTTTTTTTGTACTGCGCAATTTTGTGATAAAGAATAAAGCTACAAAAAACAATAAAATAATCCATGAAGCCAGAGACAGCATGGTCCATGTATCTTCATTGAAAGCATTATAGAAATAATTCCACCATTTCTTATAAAACATTTCCGGGACCTGCTCAATTTTATCAACGATCATACTATTGGCGATACTAAGATTAAAATTCACATCTTCATCGTTTGGAGCTATTTTTTTTGCCTTCTCATAATACAAAATGGCAGATGGCAATTGATTCATTTTAAAATAGGCATTGCCGCTATTGTAATAAAGCTCATACGATTCGAGTTCCTGCTCAAGCACACCGGAATACAGTTGAATGGCAGAATCATACAATCCCTGGTTATATGCCTGGTTTCCCCGGGCTATCAGCGAGTCGGGGTGCATGTCGGCCGCAAATGAAAACCGACCGATTAGCACGACACAGAAAATGGTGATATATTTTGTTATTTTCATCATTACTTCAATTGCTTTTCAGCCTGCATGATCGCATCAATGGCTTCATTGTAAACATTTTCCATTTTACCTCCTGAGTCACCGGGAGCAAACCTCGCAAAGTCAATATTATTAAGTGTATTGATAAAGCTATCAATTACTTCAACAGCTACATTCTTTGCCTGAAGACTTTCTTTTACTTTGTCGATAGACAGGTTTGATTTTTTGATATTGAATTTATCGGCAATGTATCCCCAAAGGGCCTGCGCAATTTCATCATAGAATGCTTTTTCGTCATTCGCTTTCTTTAATTTTTCAGCTTTTTTGAGTCTTTCCCGAGCAATTTTATTGGCTTTCCTTGTTTTCATTAAACCAACATTGCTTTTCCGTTTCTCCTGCCTTTTCCACCATAATACAATCAAAATGAGCAACAATACAGGCAATACAATAACGATATAATACGTGGCTGAAGCAAATAAAAATCTTCCTTTTTCTTTCAGTTCAAAGCTTCCTGTTTTTATGTGATGGATATCGCGTCCAATAAATCGGATGTCTTCCTGTGCAGATGAGCTGTATGTGATACCTCCCGAGTTTGAGTCTCCTTTTTCGACACTTACCTGCAACTCTCCGGATGAAAATGAATAATATTTGGCTTCCTTCGGGTTGAAATAACTAAACTTGACCGGGTCTATTTTAAAATCGCCTGAAGCACGAGGAATAGCCAGATATTCAAAAATTTTACTACCCGAAATTCCGGAGAGACTGGACTGTATATTACTCTTAATTTTTGGCTCGTAGGTTTCAAAATCGGATGGAAAATGAATTTCTGGTGATGTGATCAATTCGATATTTCCTCTGCCTGAAATGGAAACGTTCAGCGTAAGTGCATCATTGGCCGACAGATCTTTTTTATCTATTTCACTTTTAAAAGTGAATTCGCCAACGGCACCTTTAAAACTTTCCGGCTTGCCTTGCTGCGGCAATGGTTTCACATTAATTTTAATTGGTTTTGAAGTAAGTGTTGTTTTTACATTTTTCACATTTCTGTTAAAGAAAGGATCGTTAAAAAAGCTTTCGAAGGGATCGTTACTTCTTCTTTTGCTGGATTGCACCCTGAGTTGTGCATTGCATTCCATTTCAACGGATTCAATCGTAAGTTCACCTGATTTTTGCGGGAATAAAGCATATTTAGCAATGTCGGCAACGATGTATTCTTCACCATTGATTACCTGGGTTGATTGCCTGAACTTACTGTTGTCTTCCATCAGGTTTTTCGACCAGAAACCCGGATAAGAGGGCGACTTTTGCATCCCAAGATTTGTAATGGGCACCTTTGTATAAATCTTGTAGGTAATGATAATCTGTTCACCCAAATAAGGGCTGTTATTATCCAGAAAGGCTTTTATATAAACATCATCGTCCTGCAACACGCCTTCAGATGAACCAGACTGGTCTGAACTCCGGTTTGTTCCTTGTTGTGCAGCAGAAGACTTTACCACCTTTATTTTAACAGGGTTGGAATTGTATTTCTTTCCATTTACGGTAACACTTGCCGGTGATATGGTTACATCACCCTCCTGGACAGCCTGAACTACGAAAGTATAGGTCATGGTATATGACTGTGTCATATTGCCATTGATATACTGGACACTTGAACTGGTTGATGTATTGGGGCCCGACAAAACTTGCAGATTGCCAAAAGAAGGTGAAATAAAATTTCTGCCTTCCGCATTCACTTCATATACTACCTGAAATCGCTCACCAATTTCAACTGTTTGCTTGGCAATCCCGGTAAATGAGATATCCTCATCAGCCATGAGTGCCTGCGATAGTAAAACGATGATAAGTAATATGTGAAGTTTAACTATTCTCATTCATTAATTGCATTTAACTGCACAAATTTAAAACATTAATCATCATATTCTATTTTACCAGTCAATCTCACTTTTCTTTGATTTGGTAGCTTTCGCCTTTTGTTCCTGCAATTCCTGTAATGTCTTTTTCTCATCATTTTTCAATGCATCCAGCATTCGTTGTGCATCTTCTTTTGATATTTGTTGTGGTTGATTTTGCTGTTGCTGCTGGTCTTTCTGATCTTGTTGCTGCTGTTGTTGTTCTTTTTGATCCTGTTTCTGTTCCTGCTGGTCCTGATTTTGATCTTTTTGCTCCTGGTCCTTATTCTGATCTTGCTGATCCTTATTTTTATCTTTTTGATCCTGATCTTTATCCTGATCTTGGTTTTGGTCCTGCTGCTGTTGATTGCTCAACATTTTCCGGGCATATTCCAGGTTGTATTTTGCATCTTGGTCATCAGGGTTTACCCGCAGCGCTTTTTTGTAAGCTTCGATACTTTCCTTGTATTTCTGCTGATTCATTAATGTATTACCCAGGTTATACCAAGAACCTGATTTGGCCGCAGGTGTTTTAGCAGTTTCGCCTAATTCATTGAATATCTTTCCCGATTCTTCGTAATTTTCCTGCCCATACATGGCGTCGCCCAGGTTAAATTTACCTTTTACATAATCCGGTTTTTCGGCTAGTGCTTTCCGGTACTCAATTTCTGCCTCCTGGTAATTACCTTCTTCGTAAAGGTTATTACCTTCACGTACCAGCTTTTTCTCCGACTGTCCCATCATATGGGTTGCTGTCAGAAACAGGATTATTATTATATGGATGCCTCTAATTTTCATTTTTCTTTTCAGTTTTAAAAAAGTCAAATTTATGAGTCCAACTGGCTTTTCTGTCAGCAATTAAAAGTTCAAGCAATAACAAAACAAGTGCCGCCGCCAGGTAATACTGGAAACGATCTTCATAATCCGTAAATTG